>CAZZXJ010000204.1:0-9744 GCA_964657905.1 uncultured Stigonema sp. | reverse complement strand
AAACTCAGCCCTTCTTTATTGGCAAGAAGTCTGAGAGTTGCCTCAGCAAGAGACCAAGCATAAAGGATAGCTGATTCTGGATGATGAACTGTAAGCTCTCTAGCTACTTGCAATTGTGACTTGATCTCATGTTCTTGAAGAGAACCTTCTACTTTGGCAAAGTATAGTGCGTCCTTTGGGTTAGTCATCACTAATTCAACTCTCCAGCCAGGATGCTCTTGTACTGCCTCAGCTAACCCCTGGAGATATTGTGCAGAAGCAATTGAAGAACGTGACTTTACCTCAATAACAACTGCTTCTTCTCCTCGGCGTACTATGATGTTAGGGCGGTAGCCGCTTAGGAAATCAGGCAATTCTTCAGGTTTGGGCGCAAGTAGCACCTCGTAAACTTTCTGACGATATTCCTCCGCTAGTTCGAGTAATCGTTCTGTTTCCAGTTGTTCAATTCGGGCATTCATCAGACAATGACCTCCTGATCAGGAGCATTCGTGACAACAATGTGTAAGAACTCATTACCTCGAGCAAAGCCTTCCGCTAGTATTGGAGTTATATTTTCTACTCTAAAATTGCCAGGTAAATCTCTTTTTCTTACCAGGACATCAGTTATTTGGTTGTCATCAATATAGCACTCCTATTTGAGGTGTGAAAATTCAATATGACTATAAATTCAGTATCATCCTTAAACCCGTCTTCTGCCGCCTTCACTGAAATTGCTGGTCAACGCCATGATATGTTTATTCAAATGCTTACTCAACTTCGTCGATATGATGTGGCACAAGAGATTCAAAACCGATTGTCACTTTTGCCGAATATGACGCTTCCAGATAAATTTCAGCAGGTGGATCGACTCAAAGCTTGGTTGGATAGCTTTCGGCCACTCCCGCCAACAGTAGTTGCAGAACTCAAGAAACTATACGATGTGCGCTTTACCTATAACTCGAACGCGATCGAAGGCAATACTCTGACGCAAAGTGAAACAGCTTTGGTGCTGGAAACCGGAATCACAATTGGTGGTAAAACGCTGCGCGAACATTTAGAAGTCATTGGGCATAAAGATGCGATCGACTATATCGAACAACTCGCACAAGACTCAACTGCCATTAGAGAATGGGAAATAAAACAAATTCATAATTTGATTCTGCGAGCGATCGCTCCTGAAGAAGCGGGGTGCTATCGCCAACTCGATGTCAAAGCGGCAGGAACCGAGTATGTCTATCCACCGCACTATTTACTCAATGATTTAATGAGTCAGTTTGTCACTTGGTTGAATTCGGCGGAAGCTGCCATTCAACACCCGATCAAGTTCGCGGCTGAAGCTCATTTGCGATTTGTTTCGATTCATCCGTTTCGAGATGGCAATGGACGCACGGGACGATTATTAATGAATTTGCTGTTATTGCGGACAGGCTATCCGATTGTGGTGATTTCCAACCAACTTCGTAAAGCTTATATTGATGCGATTGTAGAGGGTCAACAACGGAACGATCTCTCCCCATTATTGACTTTGCTCCTAGATGCTGCTCAACGATCGCTAATTGAAATGCTGCACATTCTATCAACTGCCAAGGTTAGTCGGGGACGAGGCTTACCATTCTACGAAGAAATGTTGGCCTTTTTAAGCGATCATCGCGAAAACGACTAACTTTCGAGGTAAACTCAGCTTTCTTGGTTGTGTTGCATCGCTGTAATAGGTCTTTTTTAATGTGACTTATGCCGAATATCAAAATCCCAAATCGGTTATGGATATATGGGCTACTAGGGGCGATCGCACTAGTGACGCTTTTTCCCCTATTTTGGCTCGTCAGTACGGCATTAAAATCGCCTACGGAAAATATTTTTCAATCACCGCCACAGTTATTGCCAAGTCACCCAACCTTAGAAAACTTTGTCTCTGTTTGGCACTCCTTACCTTTTGGACAGTACTTGTTCAACAGTACCTTGGTGGCAGTGCTGACAGTGTGCCTGAATTTAATGTTTTGCTCCTTAGCTGCTTACCCATTAGCAAGACTGTCGTTTCCAGGACGAGACTGGATTTTTATGGCGATTGTTTCCACGATTATGATTCCCTTCCAAATCGTGATGATTCCGCTGTACATTTTGACAGTCCAACTGGGTTTAAGAAATACTTATTTGGGAATGATTTTTCCCAGCTTAGCTTCTGCCTTTGGCATTTTTTTGCTGCGACAAGCTTTCAGCAGCGTCCCTAAAGAGATGGAAGAAGCAGCACGCATGGATGGTTGTTCAGAGTTAGGCTTGTGGTGGTATATTATGCTGCCAGCAATTCGTCCAGCACTAGCGACTCTGGCAATTTTTGAATTCATTGGTTCTTGGAGTGACTTTCTCTGGCCTTTAATTGTCATCCAAGATGAAAAGTTATACACCCTGACATTGGGAGTAGCAAAGTTAGCAGGTACTTTTTCCTTAGACTGGCGATTAGTCGCAGCAGGCTCAGTAATTTCTATTGCCCCAGTACTGATATTATTCCTATTTTTACAACGCTACATTGTCCCCACTGAAACTAGTAGTGGTGTTAAGGGCTGATTTCCCGTGCTGCTACAACCCTTGAAAGAATGAGGTTGCTTTCATCCTGTAGTCGGTCTAAGTACTGAATTGCGTAAATCCGTATCGAATTCATTTCGTAGGGTGGGCATTGCCCACCAACTATCAGAACGGTATAGAAACTCTATAATTTTGTTGTTACGGATGTCCTTAATACGGACTACGGGTTCTGGTTTCCACTCCTCCACTGGCTTGAAGGAATATTCGTTGCTTGTCCCTGGTCGCTTGTTTTCTTCAAGGATGTTCTGGGAAACTGCCTGCTTCAGTCCCTTGAGGATTGTTTTGCGATTGCACCCCGTCCTCGCAGCAACAGACTCTGCTGACTCTGTGAATGTATTGCCGGAAATTGTGCGGTAAAGGACTTGGTTGAGGGCAAACGATTCAACCAGCGTGGCGCGTGCCTCTACGATTTTGCAAAACCTCAATAACGCTGCGTCTTTTAATTCTGGTGATAAGCTCTTAGGACTTACGCATTGACAGAAATAGTCTTGTATGGTGTGGTTTCGGTAGGGCGGCGGAGCGCAATATTCATTTGGGTAGACCACCTTACCGTAGGGGCGCGGTTTCCGCGCCCTTACCATGTGGTCAATTATACGACCTGTAGCCACTTGAGCAAATGGCTAATTAAAAACTAGCATCAAGCTAGCCAAAAAGCAACATAATATCTAGACTCACATACCTTATTTAAAAGCTTTACCCCCTACTGATTTGCATTCTTGTGAGACATTCGCGCATATTTTCTAGTTGTCTTTTCAATTGCTTGTTCTGGTGTGGCTAGCTCACTTTCAATTTTCCCATCTGTCTCTTCAATTCCTCCACATCTTGAGCCAACTGAAAAATATTAACCACGTTTTTGCCTAAACTGTCTTTGCCAAGCCGAGTTTTGATATAGCTTTCTATATCCTCAGTCATTGTAGTGTCCTCGGACCTTAACAATTCTTTGTATTCTTCATAAAGCTGGCTATCTAGCCTGATGCTCAACTGGGCGTCCCGCGCCCGCACGATAGATTTTTTCGCGTCAGACATTTTTTCTTCTCTCCAGTCACTAATAACAATATAAATCAGAGTCTAGACAGTGGCTATAAAGATACTTTGATAAGCATTGCTAGCCACATAAACATTGTGCTAGCATCTGGAATGACAGTGGCTAGCCAAAAAATTAAATTAAATATACACAAAACAATTCATGCGATCGCCCCTCCAACCAAGAAGTAAGCGATCGCATGAATGCAAACCCTAATAATTAAGGTTTTTTCTATGCTATAATTTCTAGCCGCTTTTGTCATAAAGTAGGGTGGGCAATGCTAGCCCGCGTCTTGCTGAGGAAAAGTCGGACAATAGTCGTAGTGCAATGGTTAATTCGTAAGTCAAAAACCCGCTTTTCAGTTTTACTGGCAACAGAAATCTCTTGACGGCGGATCTGAAAATGTGGCTAGGGTATCGCTCTCAATTAACTAAAGGTAAAAATTATGAACATTCAACTTAAAGCGGAATACGAACAATTTATACAAACCCGAATTGCTACAGGTAGATATGAAAATGCTGAAGATGTGATTGCTAAAGCATTGAAACTGCTGGAAGAATGGGAGAAGGGTTATCAGGAATGGGAAGAAGAAACCCAGAAAAAAATAGCTGTTGGGCTTGCTTCTATCGAACGTGGAGACGTAGTAGATGGTGAAGTAGAGATGGCGCGACTAAAGGAAAAATTACGCAAAGCGCGTGAGACTCAAGGATAATGGAATACTTTATTGCCAAAGAAGCAAGCCTTGATTTAGATGAGATTTTGGATTATTTTTTAGTTCGCAATATCAACGCAGGGGAACGATTTATTCGAGAATTTAATAAGAAGTGCCAAAACATAGCTCAATTCCCCAATATAGGACGAAGTTACGCCAAGTTTGACCCTAGCCTTAGAGGAATACCTTTGGATGGCTACATTGTCTCTACAAAGATTGTCGGGAGGTAAATTATCTTAACCGAACCGTATTGGTAAGTAGTCATGCAAAAGTCTCAACTGCGAGACTTTTATCTCAGGCAAAAAAGACACGGGATAGGTGGGCATTGCCCACCCTACTAAGAATTCACATTTTTGCCAACTAACAACCAACAACTAACAAATGACTAATTAACCACTCCTACGGCGAAATTAACCGTATATGGTTCCTCCAATGATTGCTGAGTGCTAGCTTTGATAGTATCTAGATAGCGACACAGAGACTGGAGTTGTTGTAAGTTGGGACGATAGGTGAGACTTCCTTGTTTCTCAAAAAGTGGTGCAGCGGTGATTGCCTGATATTCAGAATTTTCATTTGCACTTTCAGCCAGCCAACAGGAGTCCAGGTTCGATGGTATTAAACCCGTAGGTAGCTCACCTTCCAAGAAAGCTAACAGGCGTTGCTGACAATTGCGGGTATTGATGCCACGATTCTCGAATAACTCTAGGACTTCGTCGAAGGATAAGGCTCGTGCTGGCAAAAGCCTGAGCAATTCTGTAAACAGGAAATAGTCAGTGTACTGTTGCCTGGGTACTTCTAAAACCTGGGGATGTAGAGGTAGCATAGCCAGACCATATGCCACCCGACTGCAAGTGGGAGCGCCATTTTCACCAAGATACAAATCTTGAATAATCTTAGCGTTGGGTAATTTTTGTCGTAGCCAACGGCTCACCGCGCCTATTGATGCCACCCCACCAGTCAGGATAGCTTGATTAATTGCTTCTGTAGGTATGCCTTTAGCTACCAACAATCTGTTAAGTTCTCGATTCAGGCGTCGAACAAACGGGACAAATACTTGGCTTTCCAAGTCTCGCCGCTGCAACATCCACGAATGATCTGCCAATTCTAGGGTAAAAGAGTCTTGGTGCTGCAAAATTAGCTTTAGGGCGATCGCCGCATCTACCATCGCCTTTCCCAAAACAGAACTTTCTAGCCGTTGCTGGAGGTGAGTGCGAGCGATCGGATCAGGTTCCCCTGGTCTGGGTAGGCTTAATTCTTCCCACTGTAAACTCGACAGGCGCATCTGATCCAAGCCGGGAATGGCTGGTTGCCAATGCCAGGGTTTGCTAGTGCTACTTTTGCTATCACCTTCAATGCGTGATTGACGCCATTTCGGTGAAAACAGCAGCTGGCAGATGATGTCCTGCTCTATTCCCTTACCAGCATAGGCAAAGCCGTGGAGCATGAAATCACTGTGGGTTAAGTCTTCTAGGTTTTCCGGCAAATCGACCAGCGCCATTTCTGTGCAAGCTGCACCAATATTAATCACGAGGGTACTGCCAACGATCAGATGATCGCTGGTTGAGGCAGGACGACAACCCGCTTGTGTGTTCAATTTTACGGCTTCACCGTTAGCACCATCAAGTTCCGAGAGCAGACTAGCGATCGCCTCCTCTACAAAAAACACTTGTTGGGGATGCTGCACTAATTTGCTAATTAGTAAAGCTTCTCGCACATTGAAGCGATATTGTTCCGACCAGTTAGATGGGCAAGTGCAGATAACTCCAGCAATGTTATTGATAATGCTATAGAAGCTTTGTTGGCTAAGACCAACAGCAGCCGCAGTTAAACCTAAAGTTGTGCTATTGGCATCGGATTTCAAGGTCAACAGCAATTTCGAGAGCGATCGCACAACCCAAACCAAAGGAACCGTAGAAAATTCATTTAATTGCAACACTGGTTCCCATTTTTGCCGTTCACTTTTGTAGGGGAGGGCTACCTGCAAATATGGCTTCAACTGCGCAGAGAAGAGATTGTGTGTCGGTGCTGGTGTTGATAGAGGTGGCGCATAAGTTGTAGCTAGGTTGTCTGGTACTTTTTCTTCGGCAACAGCAGCAGGTTCCTTTTGCTCAATAGCTTCTGTGCTTTCTGTCTCACTATAACTCACAGAAGCTGTAGGCAGATAAACTTCTGCTGGTAAACGAAACGAGCGTTTTATAGAAGTTGCTTCTGGTTGGTTTTCTGTTGACCAGTAGAGAGGATAAACCTCTGTTGTGGAGCGATTCAATAGTGCAGCAGAAATCCCAGTTGTACCTAAATCAATTCCTAAATACCAAACACTGCCAAGAGTATTAAGCGATTCTGTACTCTCTATTGAGTTGGAAATTGAAAGTAAAGAACCTACTTGGCTTTCTATTGTTACTTCCTTTTTTTTTTCAGCTTCAGCAACCAATTCTCCTGTAGTGTTTAAGTTTAACTTTGCATCTACCTGCTGTGGCACTTCAAGGCTAGTAAGCGTGTTCTCTGTTGTTTCTTGATTTTCTAGGCTAGTTACAGCCTGCAACTGGAAATTTATTGCTGCATCAAAGTTAGCCAAATCCTGTTCCAATTGCCGCAACTGCTCTTCTTCTAGGGAAATATCAGCTACTGCTGTCGTGGGGGAATCCTCTTGGGCAAGCAAATTTTCTTGTGGCGAAGCCGGAATGTAGTTATCAGACGACGGTTCTAAGCTGCGTGAGTTAATAATGACGGACGACGTTTGGCTTGGGGCTGTTACTACATCCCTAAGAGTTACTTCTGAACTGGCTGGTGCACTATCAGAGGATGGTACTTCCAACAACTGCTCACTAACTAATAAATCGCTCAGTGCTGTAATTGTATCAGTACTTGCTGGCTCTTCAAAGAAGTTGGTGGTGGCAATATTTCCCACAGAACGTCTTTCAGTATTTTCCCAGGATATTAATGTGTTGTATAAATCTGATAATTCTCCCGTAGCTTTAACTGAATTGTCTTGTGTGTTAGCGTCACGCAGATCCAAAAGACCTGCATCTGGTTCATCAAACCAGGGATCTGGCATCACAACAGTAGCATCGGGGAGTGGGGAATGGGTAGGGGCGGGGTTACCCCGCCCGTACAGGTGTGGGGAGGATGGAGCGGCTGTGGTAGCTACAGACGATTCACTTGTAGCTGTTACCTCATCCGTGACGGGTGGGGCAACGACCTCTGCTGCTGGCACCATGGCGGGTTCCGCTGTCGATGGAGCGGATGTGGTATCCACCGACGATTCATTTGTAGCATCTGTTACCTCATCCGTGACGAGTGGGGCAACGACCTCTGCTGCTGGCATGATGGCGGGTTCGGCTGTCGATGGAGCGGCTGTGGTATCTACAGACGACTCATTTGTAGCATCTGTTACTTCATCCGTGGCTCCCACCTCAAGGCTTGAGTCAGTTAAATTGTCAGTACCAAACAAGCTGGCGTATAGTTGATCTACTTCATCACCAACTAACTCGGAATTACCCTGGTGTAACTCGACAACGTTTGCAGCAGGATTTTGCGTGTCTTGGTTTAGCTGCAAAAACATTGCATCCAGATTCGATGTGGTGGAAGGCTGTTCTAAAGCTTCAAAGCCTGTTTCTTCGTAATTGTTTGCAAGTGTTGAGTTCGTATTTACTTGTGTCACTTCTAAAGAATGTGACGCTGACTGATGACTTTCACTGTTGAACGGTACCCTAGGATCAAGGGTATCTGCCGTTGTTGCCGAAAATGCGGTTACGGGTGATGTTTCATTTTCCACATTCAAAGTAGATGGGTTATGGTCTTGCTTTTGTTGCTGCAACTGCTCCATCAAATTATTGATCCAGCTTGCGATTAACTGTTCACCTTGCACTCCTTTGCTGTGCATTCTTGCTAGTGCTTGGGATAAAGACTCGTGATAAGTGTATATGTTACGCTGTAGTGCCTCAAAGACAACATTGACAGTTCCATCTAGTCCCAGCAACTGTTGATCCAACTCTTTGGCAAGCCGTGTTAACCGTTCCACTTGATCTGGTGACTCTGGTAAAGATGGAGTGGAGGAAAATCCTAGTTCTGTATTGCCCTTTTTACTTGCTTCAGAGGAACTAGAAGCATCAATTGTGAAAAACGACTGAACTGGGGAATTTGCAGTACTCTCCGCTTTATGAGGCGTTAAAGTCGATGTCAGGCGACTCATTAACACCTGTAAAAATTCAGAAATTATCTTCTCTTGGGTTGCCAACTGCTGTGCTAATGAGTAGTTTTGCAATCGCCTTTGCTCTAGCTGCCTAATTTCCTGTACAAGGGTTGCCCGCTCTTGCAATAGCGCTTGTAATTCTACTTGCAATGGCATGAACAATGCCGAAAATGCACTCTTTGGCTGGGTTGGATCAACAAAAGTACCCTCTTGCTGGTTGGGTTGGTTCTGCTGTGGTAAAGACAGTGGATGAGTTTGATCGACAAATCTTGCCAACAAAGGCGATATTTGTGGCTGTTGCTCACTCTGGTTTTCGGCGCTACCTGCAATATCCTCACTTTCCCCCAACCTAATCAGGAAGTCGCGAGTTCGTTCTAAAACCTGTCTTGGCTCTGACCCTTGACTAGAAAGAATCTTGGACAAGCGATTGCCTTTATGGGCAAGTAAGTTGTTAATGTCTGCGATCAGTGTTTGAATTTCAGTTGTGTGGGAAGTCACTTTCATTTACCTTATCTAGAACTGTACGTTTTGTCGTATGGGAATTGCTTTACAAATTCTGGAATTATGTTACGAATCCTTAGGCGAAAGTGTGATAATTGTCCATTAACGCCTATATTTTTGTAAATTGGCTTTACAGTTCACTCTCGGGAAAGCGACATAAAAGGTTCACGCGAACTTAGGAGTGAACGGCACTTTACTACGTATTGCGCCCTTGAGAAAGGGCAGGCGAGTAAGGTTCCGTCAAGGGTCATTTCTGTAGGAAACTGTTTGTCGCTGTTTGGGCTTTTTGTTTGAAGTTGTGAGCAACGGTAGCCCTCCCTTGTGAAGCCCGTCCCTAGCTAACGCTAAGTTCACGTTAGCTAGTCTTCGAGCGCGACTTGTCTCCCCTTGGGAGAGCGCAGTATCCTAGGCGTGGGAAACAAGAGTGCCCTTACGGGATCGCCAGACAGACCTGTCTCACAGCCCCTTAGACGAATAGGCGTGAAAACGTTTAAAAATCTTAGGTTAACAAAAATCAATTGCCTTGAGTATCATTGGTATAGTTGATTATTGTTTGTTTATTCTATTAAATAATCATATTTGCAGTGAAGCTAGCTTTAAAAATGACGATCAGAGGCTATACGCTGTTTTGGGCAAAACTTTTAGAAAGAAGGAGCCAGGAGTCAGGAGTCAGGAGCCAGAATAGTTCCTGTGTAACTGCTGAATGATATCATGTCCGCTTAATTACTTATAATAAAAGCACCCCACCCCTACCCC
>CAZZXJ010000203.1:0-9786 GCA_964657905.1 uncultured Stigonema sp. | reverse complement strand
CCGCAAATTATTCAGATTATTCAAGCATTTTCTTACAATCTTTTCTTCAGAACTCAAAATACTATCCAAGTACTATTGCTGTCATTAACCAAAGACTTAAAATCACTTTTGCCTAAAATTACATCTCCCTGTCTTGTGCTGTGGGGAGCAAATGACCTCACAACTCCTTTGAAGGCTGCACAAGAGTTTTTGCAACTTATTAAAGGTTCCAAATTAATAGTTGTGGATGGAGTTTACCACGAATGGAGCATTTTTATAGTAGAAAAATTTACAAGTCTTGTCTTTGATTTCATTGATGAAATTGAAGCCAGAAAATCGGGAGAACAAAAGCCCTAATGGACATATTGTTCCACATCAATTGGCAAGAAATCTTCGTTCCCAGTATTTCTGTTGCTGAATTGATTATACGGGGTACGCTGGTATACCTAGCACTGTTTTCAGTTCTACGCATCATGCCCAGTCGACAAAAAGGAACGCTAGGAATTGCTGATTTGCTGGTAGTCGTGCTGTTTGCTGAAGCCGCCCAAAATGCGATGGTGACTCACTATACATCGATTACCGAAGGAGCGATTCTGGTAGGAACTATGATTTTTTGGAGTTACTTCCTTAACTGGTTGGGATACAAATTTCCATTAATCCAGCGCTTCTTAAATCCCCCTCCGTTGCTGCTTGTGAAAAATGGTCAGATCATTACCCGCCATCTGCAACGTGAACTGATCACTGAGCAAGAGTTGATGAGTCAGTTACGTCAGCAAGGCGTAGAATTTATTGCTGACGTGAAAAAGGCATATATAGAGTCTGACGGCAGTATTAGTGTGATTACTTTTAATTCAAAAAATCGTCCCGCCCCTAAGCAAGAAGTGGGGTCACATTCAAGTTAGGAGTCAGGAATGAACAGTCTTGTTGGGGATAGGGTTTAGGGTGTAGGAACCCCATACTTAAAAGTAGGGGTTTGTTTCTCAGGACGCCGTGTTTCTCGTCCTACGGAGATCGAAACACATTTTTATTTGATTTTCATACTTAAAAGCAGGGGCGCCTTCCCCAGACTTCGGGGCTGATTCTGACCCTACACCCCACACCCCACACCCTACCCCCGCCCCGAAGGGGCTTGGTCAGGAGTCAGAATAAAGAAGGCTCCTGACTCCTGGCTCCCCTAGCCACAACTAATCCAAGTAAAATGCATATCAGCTTAACTCCTAACTTATTATGTGTGAAATATCACTGTCACCAACGGCAAGAACGCCAAGAGAAAGTAATTCCAGGACTGTAATTGAGCTTCTGGGGTAGGTTCTGGTTGTGCTAACAGAGCATCTATTCTCTGATTTAAGCGGTCTACGCTAGGTGAACCCAATGCTGCACAGCAAATTTCCGAGGAGATCGGTGGAGTACTTACGACTAACAAAAGTGATTCTGCTAGCAGCAAGGGGTCTACCTGTGATGCAGCGTATGCGTCGGCACGTAGTTCACGTAAGACTAACAGTTCTTGCCACAAAGCGTCTGTATTTGGCAACCAGGCGGTGCAGTAACGCATCCATCCCAACCAGAAAAACCAGAATGTATCCCGGTAATGGTAATGCCCCTGCTCATGAGCTAAGACAGTTTCTAAATGATCTGGTGAGAGAGTTTGTAGCAATCCCTGGCTGAGGACAAGTTCAGGTTGCCAAAAACCAATTTGACCTGCAAACAGCGCTCCTGTGTTCAGTAGCCGGACTTGTTTACTTGCAAGATGAACTAGGGGACACTTACGGGCGGACTTCACAGACTGCCATCCCTCCCACGTCAGTTTAATGCACGAAATGCTAAAAAATGCAAGACAGCCTAACGCCATGACATAGCCAAAACAGCCTGTCTGTAACCCGCCCATTTTACCTTGAGGTCCCATGCACAAGAGGGACGCTGCTGTCATGAAAATTAGCAAGGGAGGGAAGAGAAATAAAAATAGCGATCGCCGCCACCGCACTCTCCAATTGCTATGGAGATCATGGCAGGTGCATCTTGTCCAGTAAGCACCTGCCATTGCCAACATAATCATGATTAGATGCATTATTGTTCCTCCCTCGCTTGCCGTGCGGCTTGAATACGTTTGGCGATCGCTTGTATTTGCTCGCTTGCAGCTTCATCAAGACTATCTGCAAAAGCAGCAACCACATCGGGGTTGCCCACCGCCAGAAATCGCTGTAACTGTTCGTGTGCCTTGATGACCTCTGCCTGCTGTTTTGTCACCAGCGATCGCCAATAAAATGCCCGCCCTTTTTTATCGCAGGCAAGCCAACCTTTTTCGGTAAGGCGACGCAGGACGGTGGTTACTGAAGTATAAGCTAATTCCCGGTTGGGATCAGCAAGAATGCGATCGTGTACATCCTTAACTGTAACTGAACCAAGTTCCCAGATGATATTTAAAATTTCTGCTTCCAATGGACCTAGAGACAATTGTTTGGGGCGGTATTCAGGTAAAGGTGCCATATCGATTTGGGATTTGGATGGGGCAATAGGCATGGAGCATGATGAAGAAGTTTTTTCCTACACCCTATGCCTTCATTCAAACATAGCTTCTTTGGGTCTATTGTTTTTTTAAAATAGTTGGTGACCGCAACTGGGTAGAATGTAATTCGTTCGTATAAAGTAAGGTGTATCCAGCGCATGAAGCTATTTGTTTACCACACTCCGGAATTGACTCCAACTGAGAAAATGCCAGAATGCGCGATCGCAGTCGATGTGCTGCGAGCTACCACTACAATAGCGACAGTCTTGGCATCTGGAGGCGAAGCAGTTCAAGTCTTCAGCGATTTAGATCAACTCATGCACAAGAGCGAATCTTGGGCTGCGGAAAAACGCCTACGAGCTGGAGAACGTGGCGGCGCGAAAGTTCCTGGTTATGATCTAGGTAACTCTCCTCTCGACTGTACACCTGAGCGTGTGCAAGGAAAGCGCTTGTTCATAAGTACTACCAATGGTACACGTGCTTTACAACGAGTGCAGGATGCTTCATGTGTACTGGCAGCCGCTTTGATCAACCGTGCTGCGGTGGTGCAATATCTCTTAGAACAGCAACCAGAAACAGTGTGGATCGTAGGTTCAGGTTGGGAAGGCAGTTTTTCCTTAGAAGACACAGCTTGTGCGGGTGCGATCGCCCATAGTGTTGTGCAGCAAACCAACTTGTCACTTGACGAACTAGCAGGTAATGATGAAGTCATTAACGCCATCGCCCTTTACGAACAGTGGCAAGATAACTTATTGGGACTTCTCCAGCTCGCCAGTCACGGTAAACGCCTGTTGCGGCTGAATTGTCTTGAAGACCTGAAATATTGTTCCCAAACCGATATTTTAGATGTCTTGCCCATACAGCAAGAACCAGGTGTTTTGAAAAGGCATAATAAGGGATAAAAGTTACGAAGATACTGTTGGCGAATTCAAAAATAACTGGCGTCTAGCTGCTAACGCCAGGTTTCAATTTGCGGCAGTACTAAACTTTCAAACATCTGTAGTACATTCGCCAACAGTATCCAATGCTACTGACACCCTTTAGACTGTTGTGATACAACCCGGTCTCATTATTTCAACAAAAGACCTAACGAAAACCTACGGTCGAAAGCCTGTTGTTGACAAATTGAATCTAGCCGTGCCACGTGGCTCAATTTGCGGCTTTCTCGGTCCTAACGGGGCAGGCAAAAGTACCACGATCAAGCTGCTGCTTGGACTGGTCAAGCCTTCAACTGGGAACGGCACCATTTTTGGCAAAAGCATTGTTCAGGACAGCCTTGCCATTCGTGAGCGAGTCGGGTTTCTTGCCCAAGAACCACACTTCTACGGATACTTGAGCGCCCGCGAAACGGTACGTTTTGTTGCCTCGTTCTTTTGGAAGTCACCAGTTTCTAACTTGAAGTATGGAATGTCCTCGCTTATGGGGGCATTTTTCATTTTATTCCGTAGCACATGAGGTGTAATATTCCCTTGACAATTGGCTCTTTTTCTTAATTTGCCATCGCTACCCCGGCTAAATAAGCAGTTGTCCAAGCACTTTGGAAGTTAAAGCCGCCCGTGACACCATCTATATCCAAAATTTCTCCAGCAAAGTAAAGACCTGGAACTAACCTACTTTCCATTGTCTTAAAGTTGACTTCTTTAAGGTTGACACCACCACAGGTGACAAATTCTTCTTTGAAGGCTCCTTTGCCATTGATTAAGTATTGTCCTTGAGTGAGTTCTTGCACTAACTGATTGAGTGTTTTGTTAGATAGTTCTGCCCACCGATCTTCTGTTGCAATCCCTGCACGGGAAATAATGTATTGCCAAAGGCGGTGGGGTAAGTCAACGCCGCGATGCAATGCGATCGCCCGTTTCGCCCATTCATTCTTGACTGCTAACAATTTCTGCCGCACTTCTTCAGGCTTAAGGTGGGGTTGCCAATCAATAAGTAAAGTGGCTTGATAGTGACGGTCGTGAAGCACTCTCGCACCCCAAGCTGAAAGTTTTAAGACAGCTGGACCACTCAAACCCCAATGGGTAATGAGCAATGGTCCAGTTTGTTCTAGCTGAGGTAATGCTTGTAAATTTAAGCGTAACCGCGCAGAGTCTACGCTCACACCAGCAAGCGCCCTCAGCTTTTCATCGCTAATGTTGAAGGTAAATAAAGAGGGAACTGGTGGGTTAATTTTATGTCCCAACTCTTGGGCTATTTTATACCCCACAGGATTACTACCTGTAGCTAGGACTAGGCGATCGCACTCTAAAGTATCTCCTGACTTCAGGACAACTTCAAAGTACCGACGTTCCGCCGGAACGTCTCTAACTGACTCCTGACTTCTATGTAATTTTACTGAACTAACAGGTATTCCTGTACGCAATTCAACTCCAGATGAAGAAGCTGCATCCATTAAACAGCTGACTACAGTTTCTGAGCTATCTGTAATGGGAAACATCCTGCCATCAGCTTCGGTTTTTAGCGGCACTCCGTGGGTAGCAAACCAGGTTACGGTATCTTTAGCTTGAAAGCGAGTGAAAGCACCTAGTAGGGCTTTTCCGCCTCTGGGGTAATTTGGCACTAACCCAGACGAGTCAAAGCAAGCGTGAGTGACGTTGCAGCGTCCGCCTCCTGAAATACGAACTTTGGCCAGTGGTAGGCGACTGGCTTCAAGTAAAGTAACTTGAGCGTGGGGGTTAGCTTCAGCAGCGGCGATCGCGCCAAAAAAACCGGCTGCTCCACCACCCACAACTACTACCCGTAGCGGTTCCACTGTCACGTAAAATATTATGAAGTATTACATTTCTTATGCTAGCCGATGGTAAGCCACCTTATGAGCGTCAAGCAGCTTTTATCCCTCCGCCAGATCAAATTGGTCTTTTGTCGCTCCACATACAGGACATACCCAGTCGTCTGGGATATCTTCAAAAGCTGTTCCCGGCTGTATTCCGCTATCTGGATCGCCTACTTCTGGGTCATATTCATAAGCACAGACGCCACATAAATACTTTGCCATGTTCCTCTCCTTTGATGAATTATCTACCTTACCTAAATATTACTTACATTAAGTTTGTAATTCGTAATTACTAAGTTGAATTACGAACTACGAATTACGAATTACGAATTCTTGATCGGCATACCCAACCACCCAGCAAAGTTTTCTTGCTGGGTAGAGTCAGGCTGAACAACAGGTTTCACGTGATACCGAGTTTGACGTGGATGAGCTAGGATTACAGGATGGGTACGCAGTTCATCTTGATGGAAAACCGTAAGTTGGATAGTGTCGCTTGGTTGGTAATCTTTGAGGCGATCGCTTAATTGATTCGCCGTCACCTTGATCCCATCAATTGCCAGCAGATCATCCCCTGGGTCAATTCCTGCTAATTGTGCAGGTGAACCCGCCTCAACAAACTTGATTAACTCCCTACCATTCTCAGTACTTGCCTTCACACCAAGGTAAGGTTCTTCCTCCGCATCTCCTACCAGTTGTAAGCCAAAAGCTTCCAGGTAATCATTAAAGGGCAAATCCTCAGTACCATCTATGTAGCGGGCAAAGAAATCAGATAAATCTATTTTCGCTACAGATTCAATGACTTGCTGCAATTGTTCTGGTGTATAGCCAATTTCGTCTTTGCCAAATTTCTGCCACATGATCCTCATGACATCATCAAGCGATCGCTGATTTCTATGCAGTGAACGAATCAGCAAATCTAGCAATAAAGACACCATTTCCCCTTTTAAATAGTAAGACATTTGGGAATTGTTGCTATTGGCATCTTGACGATACAGCTTAATCCAAGCATCAAAACTCGACTCGGAAAGCGATTGCACCTTGCGCCCTGGTGTAGTAAGAAACCTGGTAATTTCCTTGCCCCAACTATTCAAGAATGACTTAGCATCATAAATTCCTGCACGCAAAGGAATCAGTAAGTCGTAGTAACTCGTTGTTCCTTCACAAAACCACAGGGATGGTGTATAATTTTCGGAGTCGTAATCAAAAACTTCTAGTGCTTTGGGGCGAATGCGCTTGACGTTCCATAAGTGAAAGAACTCGTGTGCCACCAATTGCATAAAGCGATCGTACTTATCGCGATCGCGAAATCCAAAGCGCTGATAAACTAACGAGCAGCAGTTTTTATGCTCCAAGCCTCCATAAGCTTGCGAAAATAGATGTAACAGAAACACATATCGTTGATATGGCAAACCGCCAAACATCTGTGCTTCCACTGCGATAATTTTTTTTAGATCAGCAATTATCTGCTGTACTTGGAAATTGCCCTGCCCCCAGATTGCCAATTCATGGGATTTTCCTAATACCTCAAAGTGATACAACTGGTGGCAACCAATCTCGAAAGGACTATCAACAAGGGTATCAAAATCTGTAGCGCAGAAAGTATGAGCTTGCCCTAGAACTGAAGGTAATGCCGTAGTTACTTGCCATTCTGGTCGTGGCGGTACGATAGTAACTTGAATTTGTTGTCCTTCCCAGTTGGGTAGTCTAAAAAACAATGCTGCACCATTGAAATAGCCGTGGGTCGCATCCAAATGATTTGTCCGTACCGATAGTTCATTTGCAAAAATGCGGTAATGCACATCTACTGATGTAAAGCCTCTTGTGTCTACTTGCCAGTGATTCTTACTAATTTTCCGCCAAGCCAAAGGCTTCTTGTCGGCAAAAGCAGCAAAATCCTGTAAATGCCTAGCATATTCCCGCACTAAGTAGGAACCTGGTGTCCATACTGGGAGTTTCAAATCGAGAATCGGCAATGGATAGCCCACAAGGCGCAAAGTCACCTCAAACAGGTGGGTTTCTGGTTGGGGCATTGCCACTTGGTAATGAATTGTCGGTAAGCTTTCCTCAACAGTCATGTTGTGGCGAAGTGCAATTGCTTCAGTCATTTGTATTTATGAGTATAGAATTCTGAGTGATTAGTCAATAGTCGAAAACCTTTGAGCTATGGACTGTGAACTATTGACTCTGTTAGACTTTACCAGCCAAATTGATTAACTGTTTAAAGTTGACGAGATAAACTACCTGATTAGGACTGTCAATTGTCAGCCAACCTCTCTCATGCAGCTTTTCCATAATTTTGGTAGTTTCTTCAACACCAATTTCTGTCACGTCTGCTAAATCTTTATAGGGAATGTGAAAAATTTCCTTTCCCTTCTCTGATTGCTGACCATAGTTTTCGCCTAAGCTGACTAAGGTATGGGCAAGTTTGACCGCAGGTGGTGAAGACCGCATTTGCAAGCGCATGTTAATGTGTCGCAATCGTCGCACCATTAGTTGGAGCATTCGGTGATGTAACTGCGGATCGGTGAACAATATCTCAATAAAGCGCTCTCTGGAGATACTTAGTAACTTCACTCTCGAAAGGGCAATGACATCTGTTGAGCGTGGAGATTCATCTAAAATCGCCATTTCTCCAAAAAAATCGCCCCGACCTAAAATTGCCAAGGCGACAGAATCTTCGCCTACAGTACGCCGGACTTTAACCCAACCAGAAACCACGAAGTAAACTGCGTTACCCCAGGCATCTTCCATCAAAACGGCTCGTCCAGTCGGGTATTCATGTTCAATTGCAACACTCAGCAGCCATTCCAAAGTCTGGGGATTGGCTGTACTCATTAAAGGGAAAAGCCCACTAAAAACCTCAGTCTGCATGAAATATCTGCAAAAAATGGACCGAAAGCGGAAATAATGGTTTACTACTATATCTTTATATTTTTCCCTACCTTGACACTCTCCTAACGAAAAGTCGGGAGATTCTTGGTTCAATAACCCGCACTCTTGGGTGTAAGTTTTTATCTAGTCTTCCATCCCTTACTTTAGGGCAGAGGGCTTTCAGACGAACCGTAATACATTGTAAATAATCAACCGCTACTATTAGGTTGACCGATATAGGGTTCCATTACAATATAACTAAGTATAAGAGCTAAATCAGCGGTTTCACTGACAGAGTTTTTATTTGCTGTTTTTTGGTTTCTCTGAGGTATCGATGAGTATTTTCATCTGATTGTCTAAATTGTCCAACAGTTTGTTCAATGCAGCTAAAGCCTCTAGTTGTCCCGATTTAGCTTCCTGGTTGAGGAGAAGCCGTTTTTGGAGTTCATGCAACTTGTAGGTTAATTGCTGGGAAATTCCTAAAGCATCGTGGCTCAGGCGTGCTAGTTGTTGTTGTTGGTGGAACTTTAATGCTGCACCCCGCAGAACTTGTAGTGTCCCCTCTTCGCCGTACATTCCCGGCATTACTCGCAAGCGCAATAACAAACGGTTTTGTTGATACAAGCATTCCTTCTCGACATGTTTTGGTTCTGTAATTCTGGTAATAGGTAGAGAACCAAATCGCTTCAATTCATTAAGTACCCCCTGGAAAACGGAGAGGGGTAGTGTTTCTAATACAGATTGCAAAACTCCATTTTCACTCCAGAGTATCCTGCCGTGATAAGGTCGTCTTTCCAAATACAGCCTACCAATTCCCCCTGTCATAACTCGCCCTAGTAATTGTTGCAGTAATTTTTTGGGCGGTAGTGTTGCCAGTCCCTCCATTGGACTGAATTGCTCAGGAACTGGCAGTTGCAAAACAGTTATATTGCTGGATGTAGCATCGTAATTATTCCCCTCTTGTCCTCCAATTAAGATTTCACCATCGAGACTAGCAGGGGAAGTGGGGGAAGAGTAATTAATTGTATCTCCCCCTACTTTATTTTGAGGGGTTTGTATCTGAGTTAAAACCAGAGTAGGTTGCTCACTTGATGCTGATTGGGCAGTACCTGCCTTTTTGTCTTGAGTGAGGTTTGCCAAGGGCTGCTCCACCCCTTTGGCAGATGGCACTAGGGTGTTCTTGTAGTTCAGGTAAGCTGAGAGTATTATACGGTGAGTATCGGCTGTTATCAGATCACTCACCATGATGTAATTTATGTAGGACAAGATCTGACCAAGGTAATCTAGAGCCTCACTGTCGTGGGGATTGACCATACCCAGCAATAGGTTGTTGTCTTCTAATCTCAAGGGTAAAATTTGGTGGTAGAGGCAAGCTTCAAAGGACAAAACATTCTCAATGAGCCAAAATATTTGCTCGCGATCTAGTCCTTGCTCCCACTGAGTTTCAGTAGCAGATGGCATCTGCTTACTAATAACTTCGATCCCAGTAGATTTGCCCTCTGAAGACAACATATGGTTTGATTACTTAAATATTCCTTCTATCCTATCAAAAAGCCGCAAGAGTACTGTCATTTAGATGAAGCTTAGTTACAAATAAACTTAGTACACCTACCCTACGGTTTGGTGCTTCGCAGTACGTAAAATTAAAAATTAAAAATCA
>CAZZXJ010000202.1:2619-9827 GCA_964657905.1 uncultured Stigonema sp. | reverse complement strand
TGCATCATAAGCTTTTTTAATTTTTAATTTTTAATTCCGCCAAGCGGTACTAGCTACTAACCAATCCCGACGCCCCATACTAAGAAATAAGTATATGACTGTTTTCTGTTGATACATTAAGTTAAAATTGATGTAATCGCCTCGTGGTTAATACTTAATAAGCTTTTCTAAAAGAGACTGGGGAATGGGATATGGGTAGTAGGGGGAGTCATTAGTAGAAGACTGGTAACAATTGACAATTAGCAATTAGCAACCAACAACTAACAATCCCACATCTACTTTTATGTGATGTTAACCAGTAAAGTAGATGTAGGGAGTAAAAAATAAACTGATGAAAGCGATCGCTTTTTGTCTTGCATCTATTGTTGGCGAAGAAAATGTTATCTGTATTTGGGAAAATATACCACTCAGGTTACAAAAAGCTATATTACAGGCGATTGATCCCCAAAAACCTCCTAGTTGCATCGTCTATCCTCAAACTAGTGACCAACTAGCCGCAATCATCGCCCAAGCTCACCGTCACAGGTGGCGCGTCTTACCCTGCGGTAGTGGTAGTAAACTCAACTGGGGTGGCTTAGCTAAGGATATTGATGTTGTAGTGAGTACAGAATGCATCAATAAACTGGTTGAACATGCTGTGGGTGATTTGACTGTCACGGTAGAAGCTGGGATGAAGTTCTCTCGTCTTCAACCAATATTGGCGCATAGCAGACAATTTCTCGCCCTCGACCCGACTGCACCAGATTCAGCAACTATAGGCGGTATTGTCGCCACTGGTGATACAGGCTCACTACGACAACGTTATGGTAGTGTACGTGACCAACTACTAGGCATTACCTTCGTGCGTGCTGATGGACAAATCGCCAAGGCTGGGGGGCGAGTGGTAAAAAATGTCGCTGGGTACGACCTGATGAAGTTGTTTACTGGGTCGTATGGCACATTAGGGGTTATAAGTCAAGTAACGTTTCGCGTTTATCCAATGTCAGAGATATCGGGGACGGTTGTGCTTACTGGTGAGGCAAAAGCTGTATCCCAAGCGGCCGACATCCTCAGAGGTTCTGCGTTAACACCAACCCAATCTGATTTGCTATCAACTCAATTGGTGTCTAGCTTGGGCTTGGGTAAAGGACTGGGATTAATTGCTCGCTTCCAAAGTATTGCCGAGAGTGTCAAAGAACAGTCAAACCGACTTTTGGAAGTAGGACAGCAATTCGGTTTGGATGGGGCGATTTATTCAGCTATCGATGAGGCTGATCTATGGCGCAGATTGGGAGAACAAATACATTCTTCTCCCAGTGAGGCTGTAATTACATGCAAAATAGGAGTGTTACCCACTGCTGCGGTTGAAGTTTTGACTCAAGTGTCCACGGGTTTGATTCACATTGCTAGTGGTTTAGGTGTGTTGCAGTTCGATAGTCAAGAGCAGGTTTTGCAGATGCGAAATGACTTGGTTTCTGGTGGTGGATTTCTGAGCATCTTGAAAGCACCAGTAAGGGTTAAGCAACAACTGGATGTTTGGGGCTACACTGGCAATGCTTTGCCCTTGATGCGTTTGCTCAAAGCACAATTTGATGCAGGAAATATTTTAAATCCGGGTCGGTTTGTGGGTGGCATTTAGGAAATGAACCGCTCCTGAGCCAAGAACGCCAAGAGAAGATAAAGAGAAGAGAATAAAAATTAATTATGCAAATTTCCGAAAATACTGGAAATAAGCCAGCTTCTTTGAAGGATTTGATAGGGTTTGATGGGAATCATCCGCCTGAGCCAAAGTTGATTGATACTTGTGTTCACTGTGGGTTTTGTCTGTCGAATTGTCCTAGTTATAGGGTGATTGGTAAGGAGATGGATTCTCCGCGAGGGCGCATTTATTTGATGGATGCGATTAATGAGGGTGAGATTCCGCTGAATACCGCAACAGCACAACATTTTGATTCTTGTTTGGGTTGTCTTGCTTGTGTGACGACTTGTCCTTCTGGTGTACAGTATGACAAGTTGATTAGAGCAACTCGTCACCAGGTTGAAAGAAATTATCCGCGTAGTTTGTCGGATCGTCTGTTGCGCCTCTTGATCTTTTCTCTGTTTCCTTATCCCAACCGTTTACGAGTTTTTCTGGTACCGTTGTGGGTTTATCAAAAGTTAGGTTTGCACAAACTAGTGCGTGGGACTGGGTTGCTTAAGGCTATATCTCCCCGCTTGGCTGCGATGGAGTCTATTCTGCCAAAAATCACTTTGAAATCATTTCAAGCTGATTTGCCGGATGTCATTCCGGCGCAGGGTAAGAAACGCTACCGAGTGGGGATGATTTTGGGGTGTGTGCAACGGCTATTTTTCTCCCCTGTGAATGAAGCGACAGTAAGGGTTTTAACGGCAAATGGTTGTGAGGTGGTGATTCCTAAAAGTCAAGGGTGTTGTGCGGCGCTTCCTGAACATCAAGGACAAACAGAACAAGCCTCGGCGTTGGCAAGGCAGATGATTGATAGTTTTGCAGATACTAATGTAGATGCAGTGATTATCAATGCTGCTGGCTGCGGTCATACTTTGAAAGAATATGGTCACATTTTAGAAGATGATCCGGAATATCGGGAAAAAGCAAAGGAATTTGCCGCGAAGGTCAAAGATGTGCAAGAGTTTTTGGCAACTGTTGGTTTAACAGCAAAACTGTCCCCCCTTACTGATAAACCCTTGACTTTGGTCTATCAAGATGCTTGTCATTTGTTGCATGGGCAAAAGATTAGTGTGCAACCTCGTCAGATATTACGGCAAATTCCTGGGGTGAAGTTGCGGGAACCAATAGATGCTGCTTTGTGTTGTGGTAGTGCTGGGGTCTACAATATGCTGCAACCAGAAGTTGCTGAGGAATTGGGTCAGCAAAAAGTGCAGAATTTGCTGAATACTGGTGCTGATTTAATTACTTCTGCTAATCCTGGTTGTACGTTGCAAATTAGCAAGCATTTGCAGCAGCAAGGTAAGCAAATTTCGATCATGCACCCGATGGAGTTGTTGGATTATTCCATTAGGGGTGAGAAGCTGGAGGTTAAGTCTCTGGGTAGCATTGCATGAGAGCGCGTGTAAAGGTTCTCCCCTTAGCCTGAGGTAATTCGCTGCACCCTCGGATCATAATTGCCACGGCGATTTCAAAAACCGCCGTGTTTGCATTTTAGCGAAGGAGATATTTGGCATGTCAGAAGACTTCACCATCGGTGTCGAAGAGGAATATCAAATTATTAACCCCACAACACGTGAGCTTCGTTCGCGTGTGCAGCAGATTCTCCCAATAGCACAGAAAACTCTTGGCGACCAAGTGCAGCCTGAAATTCATCGCTCACAAATAGAGATTGGCACACCAATCTGTCGAACGCTCTCCGAAGTGCGGACAGAACTTGTACGTTTGCGGCGGGAAGTCATTGCAGCAGCAGGCATTGACGGTAACCAAATCGCCGCTGCGGGGACGCACCCATTTTCATCGTGGGAACAACAGCAGATTGTGCCCAAAGAACGTTATCAAGGGCTGATGCGAGATTATCAACAACTCACCCGTGAGCAGGTAATATTTGGCTGTCACGTACATGTTGGTATCAGCGATCGCTCTCTTGCCATGGGTGTCATGAACCGTGCGCGAGTGTGGCTTGCACCAATGCTCGCGCTGGCTGCTTCCTCGCCCTTTTGGTTGGGTAAGGATACTGGCTATGCAAGTTATCGCACCGAAATTTGGAGCCGATGGCCCATATCAGGTCCGCCGTTAATTTTCGACTCAGTTGCTGAATACGAAGCGCTTGTAGAAGTTCTGGTCAAAACTGCAAGTGTAGAGGAGGCGACAAAGATTTACTGGGATGTGCGTCCTTCTGAGCGTTACCCGACAGTGGAGTTTCGCGTCACGGATGTGTGTATGACAGTGGACGAAGCGGTGATGGTTGCGGGGCTTGTGCGGGCGTTGGCGCGGACTTGTTACGAGCAAGCCAAGCGCGACGAACCGTTCCCAACCGCACGCCACGAACTTATACGTGCTGCTCACTGGCGTGCTGCACGTTATGGCTTGGAAACAGAGTTGATAGACGTTGGGGAAGGGGGTGTGGTCCCGGCGCGTGAACTGGTTGAAAGGTTTCTAGCTTTCGTGCGCCCATCGCTAGAAGAGTATGGAGACTGGGAGGAGATTTCATCGCTGGTGCGGGAGACAATGCAGCAAGGGAACGGTGCAACACGACAGCGCGAAGCCTACAAACGTACGGGGCGCTTGGAGGATGTCGTTGATTTAATTGTCGCCCAGACAGCCAAAGGTATAGCGTGAACTCCTGATCTGGCTCCTCCTAACTTCTGTCTTCTGACTCCCACGATTTCCGGTACAATAAGCGTGCTGAAAACTGTGGATACGGAGATACTGGGGTTGTGCCTACACTTGGCGTTAATATTGACCACATCGCCACCATCCGCCAAGCGCGACGGACGGTGGAACCAGAGCCTGTGGCGGCGGCGGTACTGGCAGAATTAGGCGGTGCAGATGGCATTACTGTACATTTAAGGGAAGACCGACGCCATATTCAAGAACGGGATGTGCGCCTGTTGCGACAAACGGTAAGAACGCACCTGAATTTAGAGATGGCGGCTACTGATGAAATGGTCGCGATCGCCCTCGACATTAAACCCGATTACGTGACTTTAGTACCCGAAAAGCGGGAAGAAGTCACCACAGAAGGTGGACTCAATATCGTCGGTCAAATTGCTAAAATCGGAGAGGTCGTTGATAAATTGCAGAGTGCTGGCATTCCAGTTAGTCTGTTTATCGATGCCGATTTACCACAGATTGCAGCTTCTGTCAAGGTGCAGGCGAGGTTTATTGAACTGCACACCGGGAGATATGCTGAGGCTAAAAATGAAACAAGCCGTCAGCAGGAACTAGCCGTGCTGGCTTCTGGGTGTGAGCAAGCGATTCAATTTGGATTGCGTGTGAACGCCGGTCATGGACTCACGTACTGGAACGTCCATCCTGTGGCTTGTCTTCGAGGTATGGAAGAACTCAACATTGGTCATTCCATCGTCAGTCGGGCTGTATTAGTTGGTATGGTCATAGCCGTCCGTGAGATGAAACAAGCCATGCGCGGCGAATTGTGAACAGTTAATAGTTAATTGTTAACTGAAGGTAGAGGGGAAGGGATCTGCGAAATCTGGAAATTTGTTGACCAGAACGCGAGTTAAATCTCAGGTAAAGACTTTTATGAGCGCAACACAATCTAACAACCTTCCGCTTTGGGTGCAGGACAGAGATACGGTTATTGCACAAAGCACAGATGCCCAATGGCGCTTTCAAACCCCTCCGGATTATTCCCTTTCCAAAGAAGGTCTGGCAAAAGAAAGTACATCTTCGCACTTAGAAGGTTCACTAGAGGCGATCGTCCAAAATTTAGTTAGAACCTTTGAAATGGAGGTATCGTTCAAAACAGACCCCCAGCAGTGGTTGTCAGTTGTGAAAGAAAAGTTTCGCATGAGTAGTAATGGTGGTCCAGAATACACAGCATCAGATGTGGGTGCGGCTGGTACTTACAATTTATTTATCGGCGACACAGAACATTACAAAGCAGTTGATGAAACCTTTGAATCCTCAGGGAAACTCTTCCACACAGCATTTCCCAAAGGATTTTTGTGGGAGGTGCTAGAGGTCTTCTCAGTTCCACCGAATGTTACCTTTAAATGGCGGCATTGGGGAACTTTTAGTGGTCCATACAAAGACTATGCACCTACAGGAGAGACGGTGGAGATAGTTGGCATGAGCGTTGCACGCGTCACTGATGACTTAAAAATTCTTTGTGTCGAACACTTCTTCGACAACAGCCTGTTCTTAAAAAAGCTGACAACAGGCGAAAAACCAGCAACTGGTCAACAGCAAGGAACTTTTTGGGGTTTTTTCAAGCGACTATGGAACCTTGGAGAAAAACCAGCAACTGGTCAACAGCAAGCTAGTCGTTGTCCCTTTAGTGCTTTAATCAGGTAATTTAAGTTTGGTTAATTGGTAAGGGGTACAGTGGGCAGTACTGTACCCCTTATGATGTTTCATTTTAATGCCTGATTTTTAATCCCTGATAGAGATTTATAAATATGCCCCTTTTAGATAATACACTAATTTACAAACAGGTCTATTAACCAAAGGATGAATATGCAAACATACTATTACGTTTTAGCAAGTCAACGCTTTCTACTAGAAGAAGAACCCTTAGAGGAAGTTTTGAAAGAGCGTACCCGTCACTACCACGAACAAGAAAAAGAAATTGATTTTTGGTTGGTTAAGCAACCAGCCTTCCTAGAAGCGCCTCAAATGGTGGAGCTAAAGGCGAAGTGTCCTCAACCTGCAGTGGCGATTATTTCCACTAATCCACAATTTATTAGCTGGTTAAAACTGCGATTAGAATACGTCATCACAGGCGAATTTCAAGCTCCTTCTGATACAATTCCTCAAGCTTTGGCATCTCTTACCACAGTCAATAGTCAATAGTCAAGAAGAGTTATTAGTCATTGGTTATTGGTAAAAAACACACAAATGACTATTGACTAATGACTAGTTATGCATCAAACTGTTGTACAGAGATTTCCGATTTTATCAAATGCTGTAGTGCTATCGCTGATGGGGTTAATTGGTAGCGTAAATTCTGTCGCCGCCCAACAAGAAATTTCTGCTTGTCAACCTCCAATTGCGGGTGAATATCTTTTATTGGTAATCAGTCCGACACAAGATAATCAAACCCAGCTGCGTCGCGCCTTACCGCCCGAACTTAAGATTACTACCTGCAAATATCTTAAAGATACAGTAACGCGGATAGGCGGGTTTAAGAGAATGGAAGACGCCAATCGTTGGGCGAGGTATGTCAACAATGTAGCTGGGTTGACTGGTATCATCACCACTCGACCAAGAGATAATGTGGGATCGACGACTCAAACCGTAACCTATAAACCGCAAAGACTAGGAGAGGGTTTTGCCGTATTGGTAGATTATAACAACCGTCCGGAAGTCGTAACTCAAGTGCAGCAAGTAGTGGGAGGTGATGTGGGCTTTGTTTCCTATGGACAACGCCCTTACTTATTAGCAGTTTACACAACCAACCAAAAAGACGCATATAGCACATTACAGACGCTCAGCGATCACGGATTTTTTACCATACTTGTAGATAGTCGGAAGGTGATGCTACTGCGCTCAGTTGTGCATTTACAATAAAATTAAAAAT
>CAZZXJ010000202.1:0-2609 GCA_964657905.1 uncultured Stigonema sp. | reverse complement strand
TTTTAATTTTTAATTTTTAATTAATAAGCTGCCCTAGCTAACCAAGAGACGGTTATACCCAACGCCGATCCAGCTATGACCTGAAAGGGTGTGTGTCCCAGCAATTCCTTGAGGCGGGAGCCTTTAAACTCTGGGTGTTCGTGTAATAATTCATCAACCATTTGATTGACAATACGAGCTTGCCTACCAGCAGCTTGGCGAACTCCCGCAGCATCATACATGACTATGATGGCAAAAACTATAGCAACTGCAAATTCTGGAGTTGCCCAACCAAGGGTTTGCCCAACTCCAGCAGCTAGGGCAGTAACCAGAGATGAATGAGCACTAGGCATACCGCCAGTTGTGAATAAAAGACTCACATTGAGTTTACGATTTTTGACTAGATCAACCACGAGCTTCAATGCTTGAGCAATCAAACAAGCTACCAGAGCAACCAGCAGCACCCGGTTGTCTAAGATGTCGCCTATGTCCTGCATGGTATGAATGGTTAGGTAAGAAAATGATGAATTCCGAATGATGAATTCTGAAAATACTTATGAATTATGAATGATAAATTATGAATTTTAAAGTTGCTTAATATTTATCATTCATCATTCATCATTCATTATTTAGTGATTGCGACTGGTGATAAATTGAGCGATCGCTTTTAGGGGCAAAGCTCTTTCTCCAAAGGGTTCTAATTCTACACAAGCCGCCTCAATGAGTTGTTGCGCACGATGACGAGATTCTTCTAACCCCCAAAGGCTGGGATAAGTTACTTTTTGAGCGAGTTGGTCTTTACCAGCAGTTTTGCCCAATTGCTCTTGGGTAGCGGTGATGTCCAAAATGTCATCCACAATTTGAAAGGCAAGTCCTATATTCTGAGAATAGCGAGACAACCGTTGTAAATCTTCAGAGGTAGCTCCTGCCAAAATGCCACCACTAACGACGCTAGCTTCTAAAAGAGCGGCTGTTTTGTGGTTGTGAATGAAATTTAGAGTTTCTAGGGAAATATCCGTCTTTCCTTCCGATTCTAAGTCAAGCACTTGACCACCGACTAACCCAGCAGCCCCTGTTGCACGTCCTAAAAGGGCAATGACCTGCAATACTCGCTCCCCTGGTACATATTGAGTGTGAATTGCTACAAACTCAAATGCGTAAGCCAACAAGCCATCCCCTGCCAAAATCGCAATATCTTCGCCATAGACTTTGTGATTGGTCAGCTTACCGCGACGGTAATCGTCATTATCCATTGCGGGCAGGTCGTCGTGAATTAATGACATTGTGTGGATCATCTCCACAGCACAAGCTGTTGGCAGCGCCATGGCCATTGTGCCACCTGTCATTTCACAGGTAGCAAGGCAAAGAATGGGGCGCAGACGCTTACCTCCAGCCAATAGGGAGTAGCGCATTGCTTCGTAAATTTTTTCTGGATAGCGTATGGAAATCGCCCGTTCCAAAGCTGTTTCACAAAGCTTTTGTCGCTCTTTCAGGTAGGTTAATAGGTCAAATGTAGCTCCATCAGGAGTCTTTTGAAGATTATTTGCTGCTACCATCCTCAATTTCCTTAATGTTCTGTTATGTTAGTAACAATTTTAAAGGAAAGAGTCATTCGTCATTCGTCGTTCGTCATTAGTTATTTACAAAGGACAAATGACAAATGACAATTCCTAACTTCTAGAGTGTCGGCTGTAGCTCTTGAGTGTATTTTGCAATAACATGGTGACAGTCATTGGACCAACGCCACCAGGAACTGGGGTGAGAAATTCTGCCACGCTCTTGATTGAGTCAAAGTTAACATCTCCGATTAAGCGACTGTTGCCATTGACATCAGTAACACGACTTATCCCCACATCTACCACAACAGCGCCTGGTTTTACCATGTCAGCAGTCATAAGTCCTGGACGACCTACTGCTGTAATGAGAATATCAGCATTTTTAGTTATTGCTTCCAGCCCGTGTGAGCTCTTATGGGCAATGGTGACAGTAGCATCAGCCTCCAGTAGCATCAACGCCATGGGTTTGCCTACCAAAATACTACGTCCCACCATCACCGCCTGTTTTCCCCGTAGAGGAATTTCATACTCCTGCAACAGCCGCATTACTCCATCTGGAGTGCAACTGCGTAATCCGGGCTCTCCCCGTACCAGTCGCCCCAAGTTAACCGGATGCAATCCATCGACGTCTTTGTCAGGATCAATTTGATGCAACAGAGTGACAGCATCCAAGTGGCCAGGTAGAGGTAGCTGCACGAGAATACCATCCACCCGTTCATCGTGGTTAAGTGCAGCAATAACTGACACCAGTTCGGCTTGAGTCGTTTCCACGGGAAAATGCTTGTTAAAGGAGGTAATACCCACTTTTGCGCAAGCTCGCTCTTTACCACGTACATAAGCAACTGAGCCTGGGTCATCGCCCACCATCAGCACTGCTAAACCTGGCGGACGTCCTATTTGGGCTTGTAATTCTGTAATGGCAGCAGAGAGTTCAAGCTGAATTTTTGCAGCAAGTGCTCTACCGTCAAGAAGTTTGGCAGTTTTTGTTTCCATTAGAATTCCCACAAGTGGTTAGTAGCTAGTAGGGGCACGCTTCCCGTGCCCTTACAGTGGTTAGTAGTTAGTGGTTAGTGG
>CAZZXJ010000201.1:0-9909 GCA_964657905.1 uncultured Stigonema sp. | reverse complement strand
CCCTTACCACGCGATCAATCCTACAAGCTGAAACGACCGAATTCCCTTATACACATGATGCTCCCGAAGCGAAGAAAGAAAGTTTTGGTAGGAGCTATAGCGGAAAGGTTACAGCAAATTATTTGTGATGTTTGTAACGAAAACAGGTGGAAAATTGTGGCAATGGAAATCATGCCCGACCACGTGCATTTATTTATCAACGCAAAGCCGACGGACAGCCCCTCGATCATTATGAATCGTGTTAAAGGCAGGGCATCGCATTTTTTACGCAAGGAGTTTCCAGAACTTCTCAAGCTACCAACACTCTGGACTCCAAGTTACTTTGTATCTACCGCAGGCAATATTTGCACAGAAACGGTAAAAAGATATATCGCACAGCAGCGTGAATAGCTAACGTCGTTCAGGCGTAAACGCCTTCACCCGTTTTCATCTAAGAGCCTAAAGTACGAAACTAGGACGCTGGCGCGTCCTGTTTCTCAGGGGTTTTCAACGGGTACTTTTATAAGGTGGCGCATCGGCAGATTATGGCTCACATGAAGGTGGATAATCTGGATCAAATCGAAACTGAAGACGACATCCTTGAAGCAGCAGTTGCTTTAACTCGCTAACTTGCGTTCATAACCACCAGACCAATATTAATAGCATCAAGCTATAGATCACACGATAACCGCTCAACAATGTCGTGCGGTTATCGTGTTTTTTCATTTGTGGAATTTATGCCAGAGACGGAATTTGTCCAGCCCGTATCCACTCCATCATCAGGTAAGGATGAGCGATATGGAAAGCATGGGCAGGTGAAAAATGGATAGCGTGCCGTCTAGGTACAAGAATATTTGTATCTTTACATATAAAATCTTCAAAATTAGCTGTTACTTAATTTATTAATTACGAATTAGGAATTACGAATTATTTCAGTCATTTATTAAGGCAAAGACCATCCTAGAGTACTTGGTTGTTCATAAACCCGCTTCAGAGTATTCACATCTCTAGCAGAAATTGGCGGCGGATTGCGAACTTGGGAAAAGTATAAAGCATCAGTTTGTAGCGGACTATGCCCCCAAATTCCCAAAGCATGACCGAATTCGTGACGGGCAGATGCAATCAGATACTGACCTGTCTGGCTAGGACTTAGCAGGATAGTGAAGCGGTGTAATAAAACGTTGTTTTTGATGTATGTTACGTAAGTGGTTTGGGCAGATCGCGCACGGGGTATTTTGTTGTCAGGGGAAGTCTGGAGTGGTGGAGCTTTCCGTACAATCGTAATATCAGCAACCTCTGGCTTTTCAACTACCGCCAAAGGTAAATAAGCGCTCCACTCCTGCACTGCCTGTAATATAGCATTAACCCATGTTTCTGCCTGCTTGCCGCTAACTGATGACGGTGGTTCTACATAAACTTGAACAGGAAACTGCGACCAGACTAAATAACCAACCTGAGTTGGCGTGACTTGAGAAAAGTAGTCTCCGCTATTCGTTTTATCTTGCCACTGAGTCAATGTTGGTGGCAGGGGATGGGACTTTGGGAGGGATGAGGGGGATGAGGGAGAAGGGGTAAGACTTCTTAAGTCATTACTATATTGGGTGGTTTTTGTCAACGTGTTTGTAAAAGCAGCAAACACAAAACCGGACTGCACGTTTGTCAAAATGACTAGCAGTCCTGCGATCATAGCCAATCCTAAAACTGTAATTAACCGCCTTAACACTGCATTCATTGGATGCAAAAGGGAAGAACTATATTAAAAATTTGGCATTTTTAATTTTTAATTTTTAATTTTAGCCTCTCCCCCATCTCCCTCTCCTTACTTAGGTAGCCAATTAGCGCTCAAAACCACAGTTAAACCCAGAAAAATGACTGTCAGCGCCCAAGTAACTCGGTTTAATGTGTTTTCAGCACTCTTGGTGCTGCTAAATAACTGGGCTTGCCCCCCAATTGCTCCAATGCCATCACCTTTAGGGCTATGTAGTAAAACTAAGATAATTAAACCAATAGCTGAAAAAACCCAGATAGCTTCTACGACGTTAGTAATTGTCATGGTAGTAGTTTAATAGATAATTATGAATTATGAATGATAAATTATGAATTCTGTTCAATCCTCATTCATAATTCATCATTCATAATTCATCATTCTTTACAGCCCAACAGGCGCGGCGGTGCGACTTAATTGCACTTCATACAAAGCTGGTTGTAGGAGTGATTGCCCTGTCATTTCCGGAGGAATTGGCAGTTGTAAAATCTCCAGAATCGTGGGAGCAATGTCAGCGAGCTTGCCATCGCTTCGCAGAGCGACATTTGTGCCATGTCCGGGGATTTTCACAAGTTCTCCTTCCACTAGGATGAAAGGGACTGGATTGGTGGTGTGGGCTGTCCAGGGATTGCCCTCACGATCTAGCATCAACTCGGCATTGCCGTGATCGGCAGTAATAATTGTTGTACCCCCGACTTTGCTAATGCTAGCAAGTAGGTGAGCCAAACAGCGATCAACTGTTTGTACTGCATTAATTGTAGCTTCTATGTTACCAGTATGTCCCACCATGTCTGGGTTGGCATAGTTGATCACAACTAGAGAGTAGATGCGCTTTCCAATAGCTGCGATCGCCGCGTCTGTTAATGCTTGGGCTGACATGGCCGGGGCGTGATCATAAGTCGCCACCATGGGACTATTGACCAGTTCCCGATCTTCTCCGGCAAAAGGTTCTTCCAAACCACCATTGAAGAAGTAGGTAACGTGGGCGTATTTTTCTGTTTCCGCAGTGCGCAACTGTTTTAGACCATGCCCAGCTATGACTTCCCCCAGAATGTTACTGAGATTTTGAGGTTCAAAGGCAACCCCAACTGGTAACTCTGGATCGTACTGAGTAAAGGTGACAAAGGACAGAGGCTTGATTTGCTGTCTTTCAAAACCGTTAAATTCTGAACTGACGAAAGCGTGAGTCAGTTGTCTGGATCGATCCGGGCGGAAGTTGAAAAATATTACCCCATCTCCTGGTTCAACTGCGCCTGGAGCAATTCTAACTGGAAGGACGAACTCGTCTGTGACACCCTCTGCATAGGATGCTTGTAGGACTTTCACTGCCGAACCACCATTACCAGGACCATCTTGTGTCATCACCTCGTAGGCACGTTTAACCCGATCCCAGCGTTGGTCGCGATCCATGGCGTAGTAGCGACCGCTGAGGGTGACTATGCGCCCTACTCCGATGCGGTCTATGTAATCTTGAATCAGCCCAATTGCTGTTAAGCCCTCTTTTGGGGAGGTGTCACGACCATCGGTGATCGCGTGTATACACACGGATGACACTCCCTGAGACTTTGCTAGGTCAAGTAATCCGAATAGATGACTGATGTGCGAGTGTACCCCACCCTCAGAACAAAGCCCTACCATATGCAGCTTGCCATTGCGACTCTGCACTTGCTGGCAAACTTTGACAAGTGCTGGGTTGCTGAGGATGGAACCATCTTCTACGGCATCTGATATGCGTACCAATTCTTGTGGTACAACTCGCCCAGCGCCAATGTTCAGATGACCAACTTCTGAGTTGCCCATTTGACCCTCTGGCAAACCCACAGCTTTTCCTGATGTCCGGATGAGGGTATGCGGATAGGCTGCCCATAGGCTTTCCATTACGGGAGTTCTAGCAGCGGCGATAGCATTTCCACGAGTATCCTCGCAGTAACCCCATCCGTCTAAAATGACTAGCACCACGGGAGCAACAGGTGCTTTGGTCATAATAAAATTGCCCTTTACTTTTTGTAATACTCGAATGATACCACTGCTAATGACAGCCGCAAGTGAATTTTTGCCTATTGACTTCTTTTATTACGATTTCCTACTTTTTTTAGATATTTCTTAAACTTTAGGAATTTTTCAATTGTGTTTTTGATCGCGGACGATAGTTAGTTGTTAGTTGTTAGTTGTTGGGTGTTGGTTGGTAGTTATAACCTACTAACCATGCCCTATGCCCCATGCCCCATGCCGCATTTTATTTACGTTTTGCAGTAGTTTTAGCAGCTTTAGCGGCTTTCTTAGCAGCTTTTTCTACTGCCTGCGCTGCTAAAAGGGCCTGTTCTTTTTCTTCAGCTATTTTTTCCAGATAGTAATGATAATCACCCAGATAGACGCGGAATTCGCCATCGCGGATCTCTACAATTTTATTGGCGACCTCAGAGATGAAATAGCGGTCGTGGGAAACCACAATTACGGCGCCTTCATAGTTTTGTAGGGCTGACTCGAGCATTTCTTTGGCTGGAATATCTAGATGGTTTGTCGGCTCATCTAAAATCAATAAATTGGCCGGACGCAACAGCATTTTTGCCAACGCCAAACGTGCTTTTTCTCCGCCACTCAATGCTGCTACTGCTTTAAATACGGTGTCGCCGCTAAATAAAAACTTTCCTAAAAGGGTGCGGACTTCTTCATTTTTCCAGTCGGGAACCTCATCATGGATGGTTTCCATGACAGTTTTTTTCAAATCCAAAGCTTCCGCCTGGTTTTGCTCAAAGTAACCGGGAAGAACGTTGTGTTCGCCTAATGTAGCACTGCCTTCTGTGGGTTTTTCAATCCCCATAATCAGGCGTAACAAGGTAGACTTACCTGCACCATTGGGACCGATAAAAGCGATGCGATCGCCTCTTTCAATCAGGAGATTTGTTCCCAAAAACAGTATCTTGTCATCGTAGGTATGAGTTAAATCTTTAATTATCACTACCTCACGTCCACTTCGAGGTGAAGGGGGAAACTGGAAGTGTAGAGTTCTTACCCTAGAGGTTGGTGCTTCAATGCGCTCTACTTTTTCGAGTTGTTTTTCCCGGCTTTTTGCCTGGGTGCTACGGGTAGCACTAGCACGGAATCTATCAACAAACGTTTGCTGTTTTTCTAGTTCTTTTTGCTGGCGTTCGTATGCACTTAGTTGTGCTGATTGGTTCTCGGCTTTTTGTTGTAGGTATGCTGAGTAGTTGCCTAGGTAAGTGGCGGAAACGCCGCGTTCAGTTTCAACTATTTGATTGCAAAGCCGATCAAGAAACTCACGGTCATGGGAAACTATGACCATGGGGGTCATCAGCCCTTTAAGGTAATTTTCCAACCACTCGATGGTTTCTAAGTCTAGGTGGTTTGTCGGTTCGTCCAGCAGCAATAAGTCAGGTTTTTGTAGGAGGATTTTGCCTAAACTCATCCGCATTTGCCAACCGCCGCTAAAGGAGCTGACGAGGCGCTCTCCATCTACCAATTCAAATCCGATTTCTGGTAAAATTTTGTCAATTTGCGCCTCTAAGTTGTAGCCATTCAAGGCTTCAAAGGAGCGCTGGAGGCGATCCATTTTGTTGATTAGTTTGTCTAACTCCTCTGGCGTCGCAGTTTCCATTTCCCGGTGTACTTGTGACAATGCTTCATTCACCTTGTTTGCTTCAGCAAAGGCACGCCACAATTCTTCTTTGACAGTGCGGGTGGGGTCTACTTCAAACTCTTGGTTGAGGTAGGCTATGTGTAAGCTGGTAGGACGAATGACTTCGCCTGCGGTAGGTTCAATTTCCCCAGTGATAATTTTCAGTTGGGTGGATTTTCCTGCACCGTTGACACCGACTAAACCAATGCGATCGCCTGGTTTGACTTCCCAGTTGATATCCTTGAGGACTTCGCCTGTGGGGTAAGTTTTATTGATATGTTCAAGTCGCAGCATCAAGTGTCTCCAAGGTAGGTGATGGGTGGGGAAGGCAGAAGTGCTAGCTCCGAGTCAATCTTAACAAAATTTAACTCCAATTTTGGCATAGGAAGTTCCTTTTTTTGTGAGTAGCGTTTTTTGGGACAGCTTCATTAGGAGGGCTGTTGTTGTGCTGCCTGCCTTACTTCCTCTACACTCAAATAGATATAAACCGTGGATTATGGTATGAGTGCAAGGCAATTGGATCAGCAGATACAGTCGATGGCCGTTGCGCTCAACACCCTACAGCAGCAGTTCGCACGAACCGAGTTGGGGTGTGAGGAAAGTACTCCGTACTCCGCACTTCTTCACTCCGCACCCCGTTCTTGGTCAGAGTTAAGCGCTTCTCAGCAGAAGTATGAGTTAATTACCAACATCCGGGAGTTCCGGGCAAGTCTACATCCGAATCACAAGTCTTGCTGATGGCTGGATTGAGCTTTGTGTGGGCAATCATGGTGATCGCCTCCCCAACGACTTTGACATAGAGCAAAACGCCTCCATGGGCTGATGCTAGTACACGACGGCGGAAATAAAGCAACCATTCAGAATGATCGAAAAGCTTGCATCATAAGCTTTTTTAATTTTTAATTTTTAATTCCGCCAAGCGGTACTAGTGATGAATGTTTGTTGAACAACTCAGTGGCTCTTTTAAGTTTGAGAGGGGCGATATCACACTGGTTTAAAGTTAAATTCTCTCAAAATAAGGTTAAGTAACGCCGAACTCACGATTATGAATATAAATTCGTTTTCAATACAAGTGTAAATAAAATCTAACATTCTATGTTAGATTTATTAATGGCAATGTACGTTATCGAGCTCAGCTAAATTACTGATCATTTTTCATTGCGATCTCAATGAAAAGTCAAGCCATGCAATCATACTTATTTGGAGATTGCTCCGCTCTGTCTGCTTCGGATAGGTGATTAACCGAACATTATATGATACGCATTTTAATAGTTGAAGATGAGCGGGTAGCCGCGTGCAATATTCAAGCTGCCTTAGAGAAATTTGGGTATACCGTTGTAGCAAATGTTTCCTTTTGTGAAAAGTCAGTTGCTCTTGCCGAAAAACTTAAACCGGATCTAGTGCTAATGGACATAGGGTTCCAAGGTAAAATAGATGGTATTGAAGCATCCACGAGGATCCGCAATCAGTTTTATATTCCGGTTATCTACGTGACTGCCCACGCCAACAAGGAGATCATAGAACGAGCAATTGCCACTTACCCCTACGCCTATCTGACCAAACCCTTCAAACGCACCCAACTGCATACTACTATAACCACAGCTTTGCGTCACTGTCAAGCGGATAAACAGTTAAAAGCAACACAGCAATGGCTGGCATCTTCCCTTAATAGCATACGAGATGGCACCATTGCTACTGATCAAGAAGGTCGCATCACCTTTGTGAACCCTGTCGCTGAAACCATCACAGGTTGGCATCTGTCGGAAGCCATAGGCCAGTCAATCAATCAGGTGCTTGAACTGTATAATGCCCAGACGCATCTGGCAATTGAAAATCCACTGTTGCGGACAATGCAAGAGGGTACCCCTATTAAGTTGCCCTCGACTTGCCTATTGCGAACAAAGGAGGGCACAGAACGCTTAAGTGATGATGTAGCGACCCCAATTCGCGACGCTTTTGGTAAAGTACAAGGCGGGGTCACGGTTTTTCGGGACATTACCGAACGTCAGCGCATGGAAGCTGCACAGCAGGCGAGCGAAGCTAGATTTTATGTGCTAGCAGCGAACTTGCCGGGTGTGATTTATCGGATGCTGCATCGGCTAGATGGCTCAATTGAATGGATCTACGTCAGTCCAGGCTTCCAAACCCTGTTTGAAATGGATCTGGAGTCCTTTCAGCAAGGGGGTGATCACCTAGAGGCTGCCATCCACCCTGATGATGCTAGTTCCATGCAACTTGCGTTGGATAGGGCGATCTCTATGTTGCAACCCATGAAATGGGAGGGACGCATTCTCGTTCCCTCTGGGGAGATTAAATGGATTCAGATCATCAGCCGCCCTACCCCACAGGCAAATGGGGAAATAATTTTTGATGGCTTGATTGTGGATATCAGCTATGCCTTACAGCAAGCCACTTCGCGTCTACATAAACGAACTGAGCAAGCGTTGCAAAGGCAAATGCAGCGCGAAAGGTTATTGACTGAGATTGCTCAGCAAATTTACAAATCTTTAGATTTGAATGAAATTCTGACCACAGTAGTGACGCAAGTGCGCCAAATCCTTCAGGTTGATCGGGTGTTAATTTTTAAGATTAATGCAGATAGATCGACAGTTATTATCCAAGAATCGCTAGATGCTGCTTTAAAAGCAACACTGGGACTTAGCTTTCCAGAGGAATGTTTTCCACCCGATATTTATGAGTTTTACAGGCAGGGACAGCCGCAGGTGATACCTAATGCGGAGCCAGATGACCGCAGCAACTGCTTGAGGGAATTAATGCAGCAATTTGGCGTTAAATCCCAGGTTGTTATCCCCATTCTTCAACACAAAGAAACTGCCAGAACAAGCCTCAAATCTCAATCGGCAAAATTATGGGGGCTGCTCATCGTTCATGCTTGTTATGACTACCGACAATGGCAACCCGAAGAAGTTGATTTACTCCGTCAAATTTCAGATCATTTAGGTATCGCCCTTCAGCAGTCAGAACTCTACCAAAAACTACAACAGGCAAATCAGCAACTAGAGTACCTTGCCATGATTGATGGGCTTACTCAGGTTGCCAACCGTCGCCGTTTCGATGAGTACTTACAGCAACAGTGGAATCAATTAGCGCCAGAGCAAACACCCCTATCATTAATTTTGTGCGATATTGATTATTTTAAAGGCTATAACGATACTTACGGGCATCCATCTGGAGATAGATGTTTAGTGGAGATTGCTCAAGCAATGAACCGTGCCGTTAAAAGCTCAGCAGATTTAGTAGCGCGTTACGGCGGTGAAGAATTTGCCGTAATTTTGCCTAACATTGATCAGCAAGAGGCGGTGCTGGTGGCGATGACTATTCAAAACCAGGTGCGCCAGCTTCAGCTAGACCACCTTGCCTCTGATGTAAGAAATTATGTCACGGTCAGTATAGGCATTGCCAGCACTCTTCCCAGTCACAACAGATCGCCCCAAGCCTTAATTGCAGCAGCCGATCAGGCACTTTACCAAGCAAAGCAGCAGGGTCGTGATAGATATTACGTAAGCACTTTGTGACCGAATAATTCGTAATTCGTAATTAAAAATTCCTAAATTAATTAATAATTAATTCATTAAGGGACAGAGCAACTAATTTTAATTATGAAAAAGAAAAAAAGCGAGATCTTCTTTACTACTTGCGAATGCATTTATGCATGGGGACGCGCTTTTATGCGGTCGGCCACGAGCGAACCGCATTTTGGCTCGTAATAATTACGAGTTGCAGATTTAACACTACACTGTAAAAAAAGCCGAAGATGTGGGGAGCATAAGCCATGACTGAGCGATCGCAGCGTCCCCCTATTCTCAAACCGAATGAGTCCTACACCTTCCGGAGTTACTTCCTCATGAAGTTTGCTCCAGCAGATATCCTGCGAGAGTTAGGAGCAAGTTTGACTAGGGCGACAATCGACTTACCGACTGCTTCCTTAAACCAATCCACGAGACTTTCAGACCTGCGCCAGCGCTTGGAGGAAGCAACTACTCGTGTCAGCTTAACAAGTGAAGCAGCACGACGAGAAGTCTTAATTGCACCTATCCTTTTAGAAGTAGCACATATTACAGAGTCAATAGTCAACATTGAGTACCCCATTGAGGTTAACCAGTACCTCAGAGGTGACTTGGACTACTACATAGAATCACAACACAATGTGCTGGTAGTGGAGGCAAAACAGGCAGACTTAACACGGGGCTTTACCCAACTTGCAGCTGAGTTAATTGCCCTAGATACTTGGGCAGAGTCAGAAGACCCGATTCTCTACGGTGCTATTACAACAGGGGATATTTGGCAATTTGGCAGTTTTCACCGCTCTTCACGGTTAATTACGCAAAGTTTAATGTTATATCGCGTACCCACTGATTTAGAAGCGCTGATGCAAATTTTAGTAGGTATTTTAACACAGGATTAACAATGCGTCAACAACCGATAACTAATTCGGATTACCGAATGAGCGTTAGGGCTTGAAATATAGCTGGAAGCCGGCGCCCTGACCGAAGAGGCAGGGAGCAGG
>CAZZXJ010000200.1:2652-9942 GCA_964657905.1 uncultured Stigonema sp. | reverse complement strand
TACCTCAAATAAACATGGAGGACTTGTACCCCATACTTGCTAAGCCCATTTGTCAGAAAGTGGGTTCTTATGAAAAGAAGGCATTCTTGAATAAGAAATTTATCTTGTCATAGACATTTTTTTGTAATAAGCTTCTTCTTGCTGAAGGGAGCATCGAACCATATGGAATACAAGACCGAAGTGCAACGTGCGGGAAGAATCACACTCCCTATAGCTCTGCGTAAGGATTATGGTATTACTATAGGCGACACCGTGACCATTGTTGCGGAAGACGGGCAGATTGCTCTCAGCACCCAACATCAGGCTCTGAACGAAGCGAGGGAACTGTTAAGACAGCACGCCCCGCATGGCATTGGAAGCGTCGATGAATTTCTGGAAGAGCGTCGCAAGGATTTTAAGATTTGTTACAGAATTATTATCACTATATAGAATGTTCTTACGTTTACCCTTTCCATAAGAAGCACTGCAGAATATGGTTGCTAACATGAACAAAAAATCATAACTTCACTAAGCGCATAAATTAAATTTTTTGTAACGCTTATGAATATTAAAAAGACTATCCTATCCAATATCTTAGTTGCAACAATCGCGCCTATTGTTGCTATGTATCCAAAACCTGGCATGCCTGAGTCCCCTTCACTACTGCATGAAGCAGAGCGTGAATTTTCTGGGATGAAAACCTCAGTCTATCAACACCATACTGATGTAGATGAGACAGTTGGACGCTTTAACTATGATTGCTCAGGCTTTTTAGATTATGCTTTGCAAAGAATCTCCCCATCAGCCTATGCCGAAGTCCCCATTTCCAAAGCCAGTTCAAAGCGTCCGCTCGCTCAGGATTTTTACACGCTCTTGTCTCATCCTACTCGAATATCATCCCATTGGGTTCAAATCTCTCACATTGACCACGTCCGTACCGGGGATATTGTGGTTTGGTTACGCCCCCCTGACAGCGACAGCACCAACACAGGGCATGTTATGGTGATTGTGGGTAGACCAATTGCCTCTAGCCAGACAAATGAAGTGCTTTTTACTGTGTTGGATTCCACCACGTCTCCTCATGCTCAAGATAGCCGCCCTCAAGGCCAAACAGGATTAGGTACAGGTATAATCGGAGTGATTGTCGATACTCAAGGCAACCCGATTGCCTTTCGCTGGAGAGGTGGGGAATCCAAACAGGCGCACTCAACCTCCATTGCGTTTGGCAGGCTGCGTTTTTATTGAATGGCACTATTCTTTTAGAATTATTTGGCACTCTTATTGAAAGATATAAATGCTTTTCATTGTTAAAGGCGCTATTTATCCCTAAAGAATTAGTGCCAAATAATCCTGAAGTTTACAAATCATGGGCACTCTGCTAAAGCATGAGAAACGTAGCGCTTGGTTGTGTGGGATTTTGCTTGACAACCCAATACCAAAGGCAGAAGCAACAGTCCAAGTTGTCCCCTGGACGGGTGGCGCAGGCAATGGCTAATCATTTAGGACTGCTATAGTATTTCGTGATTCTTTCGTGACTGTCAGCAGAAGTTGCATTTATCTTGTCAAACCGTTCTACTTAGTCGATAAAAAAACTGAGCCATGACCGACTACTTCCGCTCTAATATTGACGCAATGGCTGGCTATGTTCCAGGTGAACAGCCTAAACCCAATACCCAAATCATTAAACTCAACAGCAACGAGAACCCTTATCCTCCCTCTCCTGTGGTAATGGAAGTGTTGCGGAACTTCGATGGGGAGTGGTTGCGGCGGTATCCAAATCCATTCGCGGAGGAGTTTCGGCAAGCAACTAGTACAGCCTTGGGAGTTCCTAGTGATTGGATCATTGTAGGGAATGGTAGCGATGAGATACTGAACATAGTGATTCGAGCCTGTGCAGAACCAGGACGCAAGGTAGTTTACCCTATCCCAACTTATGTGCTGTATCGCACATTGACACAGATACAGTCAGCAGAGATTATGGAGATTCCCTACAGTGAGGACTACCGCTTACCCCTTCAAGAACTGGTTATTGCCAATGGATCTGTGACATTTATTGCCTCGCCCAATAGTCCATCAGGGCATGTGGTTCCAGCTTCGGAACTACGGGAACTAGCAACTCAGTTATGTGGGGTTTTAGTGATTGACGAAGCGTATGTGGATTTTGCTGAAGAGAATGCGCTGACATTGGTCAAAGAATTTGAGAATGTCATCGTGATCCGGACACTTTCTAAAGGATACTCCTTGGCAGGATTGCGGTTGGGGTTTGGGGTGGCGAATCCAAAGCTGCTGAGTGGACTGTATAAGGTGAAGGATAGCTATAACATTGATGCGATCGCCTGTGCGGTTGGGGCAGCTGCAATCACCGACCAAGCTTATAAAAATGTTTGTGTAGAACGGGTGAAAGCATCGCGGACAAAGCTAGCAACAGACTTAAAACAGTTAGGTTTCCAGATTTGGGATTCACAAACCAACTTCTTGCAAGTGTTGCCAAAAGAAGGAAATGCGGAGTATATCTATCAAAGACTAAAGGAACAGAGAATTTTGGTGCGCTACTTCAAACAGCCAGGACTGGAAGATAAATTACGCATCACTGTTGGCACTGATGAGCAAAATCAAGCCCTAGTGGAAGCACTGAAATTTATCTTGTAAAAAAATCCGAATAACTTGTCATCCCAATTCACTTGAATCGCGTTTTAGGGCATCTACTAGCTCTTTTTTGCCGTTCAAACGCACGTTGAACTGAACACGCTCTTTGTTTACGCTTAATTCACTTCTTTGCTAAATTGTCAATGCGTAAGTCCTACATTAAGCGGTGTTATCTTCATGTAAACTTTATATTTTTTAGGATTGACAATCAGTATTATTCCGGATAATAATTCTTAATTAAGATAGTAAAAGCGCAATTTAGTAGCGGCACAAATCGGGCAACTTAGTATATTGTGCTAGAAATTATCATTATCATTTGAATGCCATGAAATGGTTGGATTTAAATGCTTTGCAATGATTAAGCGTTCGTTTTTGCTGTACAGCAAGTACATGCATCTAGTTTTGATAAAACATTACTTTCTCTTGAATCATATAGCTTTTAAGGTGATAGTTTATGATTTCTAAAGTTTTAGACACTTGCATCCCACAGTCCGCGAGCAATGTTGTTGTTATTCAGGATCCGGACAGGGTTTGTGATACCGATCACGGCTATGTTCGAGGCTGGGGACTAACTGGAGAAACTGCCGGATCAAAGCGTCTTAGTATGGCTCACGGCATAATTCCTCCAGGAGTAAGTGCATCTGCTCACTATCATCCTTTTGAGACTGCCATCTATGTCATTACGGGAACGTGCAGAGTTTTCCTAGGTGTTGAGAATGATACATTTGTAAATGTCAAAGCAGGTGATTTCCTTTATATTCCGGCTGGTGTTGTGCATTGCCCAGTTAATTCCGGCTTGGAAGCGGTAGAATATATCGTTGCCCGAAGTTCGCCACAAGAGGTTTGTCTTTATCCTGACAAGTAATTTGTCAGAAGTGGGAGTGCGATCGCTACCTTCGTCTCAAGCCCCCAGTCATCTGATGTCAAATGATAAAAGCAATCTGAGACAGGTTTTTTCTCTTACTTTCCCCTAATAATCCCCCTAAATATGAAGTAGTTGAAAGCATTTATATTCTATCGGGTTAGCATTAACAAATTATCAATCAGCTAATCATAAGTAATCATAATCTATAGTATGTCTGCTGGTTAGAGTATTCTGTATTTACAACGAAACTTCTAGATCGGGGGATGAAACAGCCCTGCCTGAAAAAGGGGGGTAAGAGGAGATCTGACTTTTGTGTTTCAATAGAGTTACTCAAACTTATAGCAAAGCGCGAGATTTAATGACTATACGGTTTATCCTAAGCGATTATGTTGAGCAAGCGATCGCACAGGCAGTTTAAGACAAACTGGAAGACAGCACATTTGCAGGTAGAATTCCTGCTTGTAAAGGAGTTGTAGCCTTTGGCTGGACTTTGCGAGAGTGTGAGGATGAGTTACGCTCAACACTAGAAGACTGGATTTTGCTTGGCTTGAAACTCGGACATCCTCTACCAGTAATTGATAACATTGACCTCAACAAGGAGCCGACTCTTGAGCCGATGGACACCTTGTAAGCGTCGGGATTTTGTCCATAAATTACGACAGCTTGGTTTTGAGTGACCTTTTTCTGGAACTAGGCATCAGTTTATGGCTTACACGCAATATCGCCTAGCTATTCCCTCTAATGATGAGTATTCTGTCCCGCAACTGCGGATGATGATTCGGGAAGTTGAGGTTATTTTAGAACGGGAAATCACCTTAGAAGAATGGAATAGCTTTTAAGACTAACACGAGAGGCGATCGCATTTCCCCATCTCTATTAAGGATTGTGGATTTAATAAGAGCGCACCCTACCCAACTACCCAACAAAAGTTTTGCATTTTGTTTAATCCACCTTCCTCAGAAAGATGTTTGGAACCACTATCACTCCATTGCTGCGAGTACTGCTTTCGGCAACAATTTATCTTTAAACCAAATAATTCTCGCAGGGACATCATTTAATTTTACCCCGGCTTTTTCTAAATTCAATCGCTCCGAAACAGCCAAAATCAAGTTATTACATTCCGCACGCCGCACCTGGGCAAACTTCTTTTGTAAATATTCCGGTCGCCAATAACCGACAATTTCTAATAAGAACGTGCGACCATCAGGATGAACTAATCTAAAATCGGGAATCATCACACTTCCAGGAATCGGAATTAAGTCAACTTCCCGCTCTAACACCCAATCAGTTTTCAGGGAATCCCACTTATCAGCAAAAGAAGCTTCCAGCATACTATCGTATGGCTTACCTGGTGGGTAGTGAGACACCAAACCACAATCAGAATTGAGAGTAAAACGTCCAGTTTTCCAAGTATTTGTATAGAGATCGCGAATTTGCAGCGTTGCGGCAAGACTCCATTTAGTAACATGAAGTAATGCCGGGATAAGTTTAGCTATTGCCAAACCATACCGCGTACTAGGATTAAACAAACTCGTAGGACCATCAATCGTAATTGTAAACCCGTGGTCAGCATCACCCTCAATGTAAGCCATCAATTGAAATAACTTAAGATAGCGAAACAAAAGCTTATATTGTCCGGGAACATTGCGATGAGCGTTTATTACCAGTTGACTAGCCTTATAAAACACACCCTGCACCTGAGATAAATTGTAACGATGCAATAATTCATCTGAGGTTGGTGCATTAAAAGTAGTCAAAATCTTATTCTCCGCTAAATCAGCATATAACCCATCACGAACCTGAGTAGGCAAAACTTCCCGCTCAAGTTCTCGACTCAACTCCAGAGCAACTTTACTCAAAGTAACTTGTGTCAACTCCCGACTTGTGATAGATTTTGCCGCCAGAGCAAACACCCTTTCTCGCAACATTTGTGGTTCCATTGGACTAACCACCTCAAACGTGCAAAAACTGCTTTTGAGAATATAAGCCAAACCCCGCTTCACCTTATAATCTGGAGTATCCCCCTCCAACTCCAACAACTGACGCTCAAGCGCACCTTGAGTGCCACCTACCGCCTCCTGAAAACAAGTCATTAACTCAATCGCCACCCCCAAAGCCTGATCGTCAATCTTCAGTTTCTTCGGGATTATCTCCTCCCCTTTTTGCCTGTAAGTCAGTAGATCTGTTGGTAACATGGGAATTTTGAACCGCTGATGGACGCAGATAATTTTAAATACTATCAGCGTTCATCTGCGTTCGTCTGCGGTTTATTTTCTATTGAATATTTTATTTCCATTTGCTCAGCAGCCTTATAACTCTTTTCCTGACCACTACCATACACAACCCGCAAATCTCCTCTTCTGTCCTCCTTCTCTTGGCGTCCTTGGCGCCTTGGCGGTTCGTTCCCTCTTCTCCTCGCCGAAGTCCCCTCCTCACTTGTATCCTCCGCCACCACCTCATACAAAATCGCCCGCTTATCCTGCGTCTTCCCCTTCCTTAAAACCCTTCCCAAACGTTGAATATATTCCCTTGCCGAACCAGTCCCAGATAAAATAATTGCCACACTCGCTGCTGGCACATCTACACCCTCATTCAACACATGAGAAGCAACCAGACTTTTATACTCACCCTCCCGAAATTTTGTTAATATCTCGTGACGTTCCTTTACCGGAGTTTGATGTGTAATTGCCGGAATCAGAAACTCATTAGAAATGCGATAAACTGTAGCATTATCAGCAGTAAAAATCAATACCATTTCCGGATAATGTTCTGCAAGTATGTTAGCAAGAATTCTTAATTTCCCATCAGTACCCAAAGCAATTTCTTTAGCTTCGCGGTGTGCTAGCATGGCTCTACGTCCAGGTTGCGATCGCGCACTCATTTGTACAAAGTGCTGCCAACCTTGAATACTCCCAAGAGAAATCTTTGATTCCCGTAAAAAATCATTGCGGAGTTGAATGAGTTGGTTGTAGCGCTCCCGCTCCTGTTGCGCTAGTTTCACCTTAATTTGGACAATTTCATGTTCTGCTAACGCCTTTCCTGCCAGATCCTCAGCCCGTTTGCGGTATACTTCTTTACCTATGAGGATATTTAAGTCAGCATGTTTACCGTCAGTCCGTTCCGGTGTCGCGGAAAGTCCGAGACGATAGGGTGCGATCGCGTACTCCGCAATCACCCGGTTAAAATCTGTCGGCAAATGATGACATTCATCAAAAATTAACAATGCATACTGATTCCCTAGGGTTTCCGCATGAATTGCTGCACTGTCGTAAGTTGAAACAAGGATGGGTGTCTTATCTCGCGAACCACCCCCCAACAACCCCACCTCAGCATCAGGAAACGCCGCCACCAGGTGTGCATACCACTGATGCATTAAATCCAACGTCGGCACTAAAATCAGTGTTGTTCGCGGCGTCGCTTGCATTGCCATTTGTGCCAGATAAGTCTTTCCGGCGGCGGTGGGAAGCACCACCACCCCTTGCCTTCCTGCTAGTTTCCAAGCTGCTAACGCCTCACTTTGGTGGGGGTAAGGTTCCATGGACAGGCTAGGAACTAATTCTATGGAAAAAAATGCCTTCGCCTCATCAATAAAGTTGGTATTTTCCGCTTGTAGTGCTTCTACCAAAGGACGGTATTGAATCGCCGGGATGCGGAATTTCTCAACTCGATCATCCCATGTGGCGAAATCCATCCAGGCTCTACCGCGTGCTGGTGGATGCAGAATTAATGTGCCACGATCAAAAGTTAATGTAGGGGTGCGAGCCATTTATAGTTAGGAGTTAGGAGTTATGAAGAGACGT
>CAZZXJ010000200.1:0-2642 GCA_964657905.1 uncultured Stigonema sp. | reverse complement strand
AACGTCTGTACGGGAGGCGCGGAAGAGACGTTCCGCCGGAACGTCTGGACTATCTTCCTCATCCCACTCATTTGCCGAAACAGCAATTAAAATTAATTTAATGCTTTCTGGCTGCTAAAGTGTCTGACTCTCTGTCACTACGCGATCGCTATCTCGCTTTAATCGACGAAATTGTCCAAAATACGCTCAAGGGCAAGATTAGCTCCCAAGAGCAGGTGTATCAAATGTTACTAAAAGGCGTCACGACTGACACCGGAGAAGTGTTTGAACTCGCTTTGAGTGAACGCCTAAATTCTACCCAGCAACTAGTAGACACAGAAATTGATGATCTCAAACAAGCAAAAGCTACCCGCAGTTTGAGAGCAATTAAGACGATCCAAACTCAATGGCAACGCGCTCAAGAGCAAAATAAAGCTAACTATGCGATCGCCTCCGCAGTTAAAGAGATTACCACAGCTGCGCCGCTTGCGCGTCTGGCTGTATTCTTACGTGTTATTGATCCCAACCGGAAGTATCCGCTTTCTTTACAACAGATCCAGCAGTTGTCAAAGTCTTTACAGAAATTTGCTCAAGCCGATTCTGATTTACAAGAAATATCAAATGGTATAATAAGAAGCTTAGCTTCTTGGCAGCGACTACAAGACCACTTGGTAAGTTGGATGTACGAGCAAAGCCGAGAATCACTGGGATATGTCGGTGTACCTGGAGAACGTGGTCCTTGGGCAACGTGGGCAAAGCAAGTTAATAGCGAGTTAAGCGCATCTCTGTTTCGCACCTTGGCAAGGGAGCAATCTGCAATTGAATTTGCTCAACAGCAGCGTGATATAACCCTGAGTGCGTGGGTGGAAATGGCAGTGATTTTGCAGTACTTGCAACGGGGGTTAGTAAACTGGTTTGACCAACAAGCTTACAACGTCCAAGCCGGGTCAAAGTTGTCCATTTCAACTTTCTTGACATTTGCGGTGATTTGGAGTCAACTGGCAAGTGGTTTGGGTGAGGGCACACCCTACGGTAAAGCGTCTTCCCAAGTCCTGTTACAAACTCTACGCACGTTTACCCAGCGTTCATACTTTCCTCTCTACGGTGGGATTTTTGCCTCTTTTTCCGGCACGTATTTGCGCAATGCGCTTTCTTATTTAGATGAACCACTACGACAAGCAGAGGGAACTCAAGAAAAAGCCCGGATATTAACACTTTTAGGCTATTCTCAGCGAGCATTGGGCCAATACGATCGCTCTGCACAGTTTCATCAGCAAGCATTGGAAATAGCACGGGATGCAGGCGATCGCGCCTGTGAAATCGCCAATTTCAACCACCTGAGCCGTACTTACGTTGCTAAAGAAGATTATGCCGAGGCAATTAACTACAGTCAACGCGCATTAATACTGAGTAGACAAGCAGGCGATCGTACAGGAGAAGCCAACGCTTTAGTAAATTTAGGCTACAGCGAAGTCATGCAAGCGCAGCAGCTAGAACACGTAGAACCTGAAACTTATGAAATGGCGATTAACTATTTGCAACAAGGCTTAACATTATCAGAACGATTGGGCGATGTTCAAGGTAAAGCCTTATGTGTCAGCAGTTTAGGCATCGCCTATTTAGTAATTGGACAACCGCAAACAGCCATCAAATATTTGGAAGATGGCTTTAAGACAGCACAAATCTCTGGTGATTTGTATCTCCAAGGTTTGAATTTAGCTAATTTATCTGAAGCTTATTATCATCTACAAAACCAGGAAAAAGTAATTTACACTGGCTGTTTGGGAATGTATTTGTTAAACCAAATTGCTTCGCATGAGTGGAGAAAACCAGCAGGCTTGCTCACAATTTTGCAGGGACAAATAGGGGTGGAAGCTTTTCAGAGTTTACTGCAGCAACATCGGGCTAAAATTATTTCTGTGATTGGGGTAGATGGGTATGATTATATTCCGCAACTGTTAGAAGAATACAGGCAAAGTTAGGAGTTAGGAAGAGACGTTCCGGCGGAACGTCTGTACGGGAGTTAGGAGTTAGGGGTTAGGAATAATAACTCTTGAATCCTCACTCATAACTCACAAGCTTCGGCTGCATGTAAGTGAAGGTTTGATAAAATTAATACAAAATAGTAAATATCATGATTGTTGCGTTAGAAGTTCAAGGAATTACAATTACTCTTAAACGAATTTTAGAACTTTTAGAGGCTGAAGATGAGGATGATTACGGCATTCTCAAGCCAACTGACTACGCTTTCAAAAATGTGCTTAATTTAGTTTCAGAAGCATATTATCTGATGGGAAGCAGCTTTCCTAAAGCCTCTGCTTCCACAGATGAAGAAGGAGGAATTATCTTAAATTGGAAAAGTCTAGACCCAGAGCGAGATGTTATTTTATTCTGTACCTCTAGCCCTGATAAACCTGCTTACATATATCACGATTATCAAAATGAACACGCTGTAGAATATGATGTTTCAGCGTCAAATTTAGTCCATTGGTTGCAGTGGTTTAACAAGGCATGATAAAAGAATCTTCTGGTAGTGGGCGAGACTTTGAACCTTTACTAGATAGTGCTGTTGTTTACCGTGCATTACTTCGCAAACAATGGATAGATGAGGATACAGGAAGGGTCAAACCTCAAGCTTTCTTTTTGCGTAAAAATAGAAATGA
>CAZZXJ010000199.1:0-9945 GCA_964657905.1 uncultured Stigonema sp. | reverse complement strand
TATAACAATCCTATTTGAAGGGAGTTTGTCAGTTTGCCATTTGATAGCATTGCAGCAGAAGTTTACGGACGTATCCGGGCGCAATTAGAGGTTTTGGGGACTCCGATTGGTCCTAATGACCAACACAATTGCAGCGATCGCGATCGCCAAGAATGTAGCAAGGCTTTTGACACTTCTGCTGTCCCTATTGTCCAGATGCTGCTATTTCCAAGTTTATGGGAATGGTTTGTCCGCATAGCAGTTTTCCTCTTGTGTATGCTTGCGATCGCCATCATTTTTGAGTCTTTGGGTTAGGTGTACAAGACGCAAATCTGATTGAAGTCTTTTAGAATTCAAACATTTGCTCAACCAAGAACCTATCCATTAGTGTATTTAAATCCAAGTTGCTCTGCTTCTTGCAAAATCTTCATCCCCTGATTGGCTTGTTTGTAGGATGGACTTTTACTATTAGCAGCAAGTCGTCCTAGACTAAACGCCAGACTACGTTGCCAAGGTTGCAAATTACTGGTTTCCTTTGCCCAACGAGCAAGGTGTAACCAAGTATCAGCAGGTACTTCGCTTATTTGTGCAATAAGTTTTAAATCCTCAGCATCAGGGCTTTCAATGCCTTTATCAATTTGATTTGGCTTTGCCTTATCAACTGAAATTAACTCATTCAAAAATTCAGTAGATAACTCAATTTCAATAGCCTGTATCTGCTTCCAGCATTCTTCTTTTTTACACCATTCAGTTACATTACGACCGCCTGGAGGATTGATGATAAATTGATGAACTTGTTGGGAAACGATTTTAATTGCTTCCTGTAATGCGGCTGAAAGTCCCTGTTCTTTCCAAATTCGATCTAAGTCAATACGCTGTGCTGTTTTGTAACTTAAGTAAGCGAGGGTATAGGTAACAATATTAGCACGATAGCCACCAAATTGCTGTAATTGCACAATTTTTTCGGTTTTTCTGAAGAGAATAGCTTTGGCAACGAGCCGCTTAAAATAGTCTTCATCTGGTTGAAATTTGCCCCGGTTAGCCAATTGAATTGTCAATTCACGAAAGTTCTTCTCAGCGCCTAAACTAACCAGATAGGGTAATTGTTGCCAGGTATTTTCAAACTTAGCTAAATCTGTTTTAGTGAATTTTTGTGAAGTGGGGTGCATGCTAGTAAAGGCTGTCTTCTTTGCCAAAGTTTTCTCACGTCCCTTAGCATCAAGATACTGTCCCCGCGCCCGTTCATAAAACCAACGAGTTTGTCGCTGCGTGCCATCTACTGCTGGTGCCCAGATGGTGCGAGATAACTCCTCGATTTTAATATGGAACGAATCGTTGGCTGAGAAATCAGCTTCACTGACTTTGTTTTGATTGTTAGCATAACGGGAGATAAGAGGGACAATTTCATTAACTTTTTCAGGCACTACAACCGACAGTTTTGCCTGTACATAAATGTTAGATATATCTGCTTTATCTTTTTTAACTGCTTGATAAATAGATGCAGTCGTTTGACCACCATTAACTATTTGTAAATCTCGTGCAAATTTGATGCCTTTACCGCCTCCCGGTAAATCAACTAACTTAACGGCTTCAGCAGTGGCAGAAATACCATTGTTATAGGCTAAAAAACGATGGGGTTCTTCAAGGATAGTTTGTCGAATTCCTTTGTTAACTTTGCCTCTAGCTTGCAGAAAAGAACGAACATTGCGTTCTAGCAGACGAGAACCATACTCAGCATAGATTTTGTAAAGAACCTCACCGGGAATGATTGCCATGTAAGCGTTGTAGTCTGAATTAGATGCTGGCATGGGCAAACAGGGAATCGCTACACCATATTGAGATTCAAAGTCAATTTCAATAGTTTCCCGTTGTTTTCCTGAACTCATACAACGGTAAGTTCTTTCAATATCCCAAACATGGAAGGAACAGGTTAGATTTTCAATCGTTTCATTGTTTTTGGCATCAAGGGTTGTACGACCATCTGTAAACAAGTACAACCTAACTTGGCTCAGTTGTGTTCTCAACTCGTGAATGTGAAGCGCCAGATCGAAGACAGTGGATGTTTCTTCAATAGACTGGTGATATCCTTTAAGTGCTTTCTTTAAAAAATTGCTGAGCCTGCTAAATGCTGTTTCAACCTCTTGCTTAGTGACGGTTACAGGTGGAACACTTTGGTTATGGATAGATATGAATAAATTGAGACAGCCATGGTCTTGATTAATACTATAGCCATTAACTTTAATACCGCGAGTGCGATGGTAGCAAACATCTCCGTCATCTAGTTCTCCGGCTTCGGTAAGGTAGTCAATCATCAGGCGAGTAAATACATCTTCTCGGAAGCAATCACCTTCGTCATCTTCACCATCTTCTCCTGCTTCGGAATTATTAATGACTTCTTGTATAAGGTTTGCGGCAAACTGAATTAATTTGGTTTGTTCACTCATGGTTGCCCCCGATTATAGAAATTACATCTAATTCTGGTAGGGAGAATCGCTTACATTCGGCAACGCTAATGGTGTAACGAACATCCCCAACCCCATTGCGCAAATCTGCTTCGACAATTCTGGGAAAATCACCCTCGACTTTGAAATAGTTGACCTCTCGTTGGGTGTAGCCAATTTCTTCATAGCGGGGAATATGTATATCCAGATAGCCAATTTCAAATAGGAGTGTTTCTAATTCTTCCTTGGCTATGGGGTCATTTTCGACTAAGATTCTAGTATTGTTAACAATATCGGGCAATGACTCGCCACGTCCAAGTCTTGCATCAAGGGATAGGTGCAGGAGAATCAGTGTACCTGTGCCAGTATCATCTAATTGCCGTTCACTAGCAATAGCTAGTTTTTGATGCTGCTTTGCTACAGTAGTCTTGACCTCAACTGCACAGCTTTGAAACTGGAAATCCTGTTGAGTTCCTCTGGGACCAGTCCAGCATTGAAGACCTCTTCGAGAACCTAATTGGGGAATCACAATCTTACGCAGAAACCAGAGTTCGCCATATAGTCCTTGCTGTTCAGTTTGGCTGAGTCCTTCAGGGTTATGTTTTTCTAAGAATGTTTGCCATCGTCGCAAGCGGGTGATGAATTCAGCGACAGCATTTGTTTCATCAGCAAGGGGGACAAGATGATCTACAATGTCCTGTACCAGTGTGGTGAAGATGTCGCTGTATCGTGGATTCGTTAGTATCAGTTGGAGGGTGACATAAGCTTCACTATCGTTTGGTAGAGCAACGCGCCTAACCTCAAAACTGCTAGATTTTGGGAAAACCGTGCCTTTTCCTACTGATGAATGCTTAACCCGTAGCATCAATAGGCGTGTATTGCTAGGCAGCTCAATCGCTAAAAAAACGTCATATTTCACTTCTGGCAAAACGCGGCGGGTGAGATAACCAGAAGATAATGAACTCTTATCTTCCTCTAACAACTTCCAAGTATCTTGCACTCTCATATTTGACCGAATTCCTGTTCCCAGTAGATGTTATTAACGTGATATTCGATCCTTTTGGCTGTAGTGCTGTTGGGAAAACTCACGACAAAACCGATGATTGGAATATCAGAGTTAATTTCTGCTGGGTCTACAGGATAGAGCAAAAGTAAGCCATTTTTGGCGGAACGCTTGGAACGTAAGGCTGTACCGTTAGGGGTTTTGCTAGAACTTGGTGGTTTCCCAGCCTCTTGTCGCAAACGTCGGGTTTCATCGAGAATTGCATCACGAGTTGGTTGAGGTAAATCAAGCCATTCATCTGTCGGACTTAGGAGACGAGACTTTCTCAGTCGATACTCTTGAGAGGTACTGGAATCTGCTTGCTTGCGCAGGATTAAACCTACAGCATGTCCAGCAATGCTGCTCATATTTTCAGCTTGCTTATTTGATATAAGAATAACTGTCCATGAAACTAGCTCATTCATCGGACGTTGAGCTTTGATATATTCAGTTAGTAAAGAAGTTTTTGCAACTCTACATTTAGGATGTGACTCATAGGCTGAAAAAAAATCGATAATTTTTTCAGCAGGTATATTCTTCCAAATATAGTTGTAGTTCTCTCGATCAATGTATGCACCCAGGCTTCTGAGTAGTTCTTCTGTTACCTCGAAATTTCTCTGATTTATCCGCTCATCTTTATAAAAAATGGTTGTCTCGCTGATACTTCCAGCAAAGGAGAGTTCCATTTTTGCGCCTGTTCTCATCTTGTTAGCCCCAGTGATCATTAGTCCTTGTGGATGTGTTCGGACTTTAAGACCAAAATCTTCAGGGGTTGCACCGCTATCAGCCATATAATCAAATTCTTGTCGGAGTTCCTCACTAGCGACAGTTATATGCTTGTACCATTCAACTAGCTCATCAGTCGTATATAGTCGGCAAACATCGAGATATCCGGGTTTATAACCAAACCAGCGTCCCATTTGCATTAGTGTGTCATACATCTTGGAAGACCGGAGATAATAACTCACACTTAAACCTTCCAAAGTTAGACCACGAGATAACTTATCCCCACCAATTGCTATGACACTCAGACCATTCTTATATTCCGAGTATTCCAAAACATCCTTAGCAGTTCCGTTAATTTTTTTAATCTGAATTTTGTCTGCTGCTTTGAACAGTAAGGGTTTAACTTCATCCCAGGATACAGGCTTGAATTGTTCATTAGGTCGAGCTTGGGTTATAGTTTGAGTCGTTGTCACAAAATTTCTTTGCCATAACTGCTCAAATTCTTCTAAAATTTGCTCTGATGTGTTTCCATCTCCATACCGTAATCTTCTTTTTAGGGAATTCAACTCATCTCGAACTTGCTCTGTAATTTTGCTTTGTACATTTGTATAACGGGTGACATGAAGTAGCATTGAGTTATGTTCATTTTCCTGTCCCCGTCTAATTCTGACAGCACAGGCAAGAATAAAGGCTTTAATCGCCTCTTTAAGCGACCAAGGAATAGAGTCAGGAATATGCTCCTTTGTATGTCTATTTGGCATCCATACTTCATGGTCATCTACTAACCGAATAATCGGCAAACCTTCGGATGCTTCCAGACTAGATGATGGGTCTACATCTAGTCCAAATACCTGAGTTGGTCCTATGTAGTTGGATGGTATTGGTAGGTTAATAATGAAGCTGCGTGGGAAAAGGTCTTCTCCACACTCTGGTGTTGTTACATCTGGGTAGATAAAAATGTTGGCAAAAGGTGTGGCGGTATAACCTACATAGGCACTTTTCTCAAAACTGTAAAGCAGTTTCCTAATTAATTTATTTATTGCTGAAATATCATGATCTTCTATAACCTTGCCATTTTCATCAAACAGGAGAGGATTTGTGTTAATGGAGGCATTATCAGCCTCATCATCAATAATAAGCAAAGGTACATCTCTAACAATTTTTCTTCCTGATTCTTCGTGGACAATTCCTCTAACACTCAACGCCCATTTAAAGAGATTAGTTAGAATAGACTTGTTTTTCTTAACAACAAGCAACTGTGGATCTTGACCACCAGGGATAACTCCATATTGTTTGGCTACCTGTAGCTTAAAATCCCCGTCATTGGCACTACTTGTTGCCGAATTAGCAACAAGCCACTTTCCTACAGGAATTTTCCCTACACCCAAAAATGCATTCCCTCGATCAAAAGCTCTATTTATCTGGGAATCAAAGCCAAGAAAACCTTCATCTAAACGTAATTGCGTCTGGCTTCGCAGACTGTTCTGCATACCAGCCAACACAATAATTAGTTTATATCCAGCATCAACTGCCTTACAAATCAATCCAGTATAATTTGCTGTTTTTCCTGATTGGACTTGTCCAACAACCATTCCCCGCCGATCCCAAGTACCTGTACGTTTAGGGTCTTCAAGTCTTTCCAGAATAGAGTCGGTGAGTCGTTCAACACTATCTACAGTGGCTGGTGCCCAGCCCTTTTCCTCTTCTAGATAACGTCTGTAACGATCCCAGAAATCCCAATTGATTTCGCTATTGCGATCAGGCAACCAGGGAATGTGATCCTCTTGATTATCTAAGACTGTGCCGATACCTATCCAAGTGTTGAAGAGAGTATGAAGTTCCCTAACTAGCTTTTCCTCGTCAACCTCAATTGAACAAGTCCGTTGGCTAGCAAGCATATTGAGAACCGCTCTAACTTTTTCTTGGATAATTTCTATTGGTATCGGTGTCCGCTCAACCTTCAAGATAACTTGTGCTAACTGACGAGCCATATCATAATCATTCATTTAAAGTCTCCTGTTTTTTTTTTCACCTAAACTAGCTACCAGTTCTTCAAAGTGCTGGAAAGGTTCCATAGTAATTAATCGTCTTCGAGCTTCTTTGGAAGACAATCCATTTTTTATCAGAGCGTTATAAACTTCCATCATTACTTCTTTAACTTCCTGAGAAGGAACTCCCTCAAAAGGTTGGCTCTGTATGTCTGAGTTTTCAGCACTGTCCAACCAAATTTGCTGGACAGGAACAGTCTCTTCTATCAGTCGAAGTAATGCGCGGATAAGTTTACGATGTTCTTGAGGAACATTAAGCGCCTCAATAACTAACGGATGTTCAGGGTTAATTGAATAAAAAACCTTGCCATGCTTAACCTTCTTCAGCCAGGGAAAAACGTAACTTTCTGAAGACTGTCTAGCAATGACTTTTCCCCGATGTCTGTATATATCCCCAGCTTTAGAGCGCGTTAGTCGTGCAATGCGCTTGAGGTCTGTTTTTAAAGATGAAGGTGGACGCGCTCTAGACTTTTTAATATCGATACTCCAGTCGCTATCCATTGAATTGGGCAGGTCTACCTGAATGCGAGCAAGTTTACAATACTCATCGCGCTGTAAGCCTAAACCTAGCCAGTCACCTGCTACCAGCATCCTCTCATTTCTATAAATATAGAAACCTTGTTGAGCATTCCAGCCATTTGGTCCCGCAGCTTTTTCATAGGTTTGCCGATCAACTTTTGAGTGATGAGGTAGCACATAGGGTTGGACAACCACCTGATCTCCTCGGATATATAAATTCTCCTCTGGCAAAAACTGCGTTGCTTTTTCTGTTGTGAGAAATGGGTCCCAAGGCTCAATCAGACGCTTATTAATCCTGATTTGTAACTTATTCTTACGCTCCAAAAATCTGTGGAATACCATCCCCAGATGCTTTTCCACATCTTCAATCATTTCTAAAAAGCGGTCTCGATCCTTCGGATTGTCAGTTTTTGTCTCATCTACCACACGATCCATACACTCCCACAGCACCACAGTTCCACTTTCCATTTCATCTATGGAGGCTAGTCGTTTTTCTGAACCTGATGCTGCTGAACGGAGTAACCGCCACTCTCCTGTTTGATTAACATAATCTAAATCCCATCGGCGGGTTACAGGGTTTTGATTAACAGCCTTTGTGCAAACTGTCAACCGCCTACATTGAGACAAAGAAGCCGTCTTGAGTCCTAAACCAAATCTTCCCAAATCATTTGGCTCCCTTTCTTCTAAAGGATTTCGACTGCCTGGACGCATAGCATTAATGAGTTCTGCTTCAGTCATGCCTTTACCGTCATCTCGGATAAAAATGTAAGACTCAGAACCATCCCACTGGAATGTCAGCCAGATATTCTTTGCCCCTGCTGAAATACTGTTATCAATGAGATCGGCGATCGCAGTCTGGATGTTATATCCAAACGCCCGCAATGACTCCAGCATTGCAGGCGCACGGGGTTCAACCAGATCGTATTCGTTGCTAGTCTGCTTACGAAACATGCTCACGATCTACCTAATTGTCATAAAAGGTTGTAACTCCCAATTGACTAAAAAATCTTAGTAGCTATATTTACATAATTCCCACATATTCTGCAAAATTCATCACTTCACACTGCTTTCATCTAAATTTTCAGTGCCAATAACACTAAAATAAGCTGAGTTGAACCACCTTTGAGTGAGTCTCATAGTAAGCTTGTACTTGTTTGACAATAGGCTTAGCGATCGCTTCTGCCAAAAGAGGTGGCACAGAATTCCCAACCAACTCAAACATTCTCGTCATTGGCGCATCAAATACGAAGTGATCTGGGAAACTTTGCAGCCTAGCCGCTTCTCTCACCGAAATACTACGATTTTGTATTGGATGAATATATGCCAAGCAATCTTTTCTCATGTGAGCAGTCAATGTCCATGCAGGATTGTTCCAAGGTAAACGCTTATACTTATCATCAAAAATATCCCAACGATAACGTCTCATATTTTCCGGTAAATCTGTGTATTTTCCACCTTGCGCAAGCATGGCAAAACAAATCATATCTATTGGGTTATGAGAGCGACAAAGATGATTCATCACACTGTCTGGCGAAGGCATTTTAGTTATTTCTCTTCTCATTTTTTTCTGATACCTAGATTGAGGAGGAACTAGATAATGTTTTTTAGTATCTACTTGATGAAGTCCACTACTTTTACTATGAAAAGGCAGGTATGGGGGGGTAAGTGGTATCAGGTCGCTAATAGCCTCCCCTACTGACACTGGTTTTTGCTTCATTGGCTTAGGAAATTCAAATTCCAAATCTAAGTCTTGACGTACACCAACAATGAAAAGACGTTTCCTAATTTGAGGTACACCATAATCAGAAGCTGTTAGTATTCTATGATGAACTCGATAGCCAGGATAATTCTCTCTGTTTCGTGGTGAACCTAACTCTAGTTCTCTGAGAATATTCGAGAATATTGGTCTGCCAACCAAGCTATCTACATTCTCCAATACGAAAAATAACGGCTGATAAAAATCTAAAAAATAAACAAATTTTTGATAGAGAAAATTTCTTGGATCATTTTCAATTTGGATGCCCAATGACCGCATTTTACCCATCCCAACATTGGAGTATACCTGGCAGGGTGGTCCACCAATCAAAATATCAACTTCACCTGGCTTGATCTTCAAATCAGCTAGCTTGATATTACTAATATCCTGAGGTGGAAGCACAAGTTTACAGTTAGGAAAATTTCTATTATGAGTTTTAACCGCATGGGGATTATTATCTATTCCTCCTAAAATTTTACACCCGGCATTTTTAAAACCTAAACTCATACCACCCGCACCACAAAATAAATCAAGTACGGTGGGGGATTTTATTTTTGTGCTGTATACTGCTGAGTTTGATGCTGGCATCCTTGCTGAAATATAGTCTCTTAGATATGTTTAATAATTCATTCATTTTAGTGTCAAAATTATGCAAAATCTCCGTTTATTGTAAGGAAAATAAAATTAATATTTTTATATTCTCTAGTCTTTCGATTATAATTGTGAACTTTTTATGACAAGACCATAAAAAAGCTGTGTCTATAGGAATTGAGATCAGAGTATTTATATTTATATAGCTATTTTTGATACTTCGCCATATATGTAAAGATTATAAAACACTGCTGACACCCGTAGACCCACAATGGCGTCATCGGAAACCTTGCCGCACAATTGGCAAACTCCAACAACAAGCTTAACTGCTGCTTCTCATACATATCCGTCTACTTATAGTGCCACTTCATCCCGTGACCTGACAAGGCGCTTTCTGATCATCAGCCCAAAAGTGCTATCGGTACGACGTTGAAACCTTGATCCTACTGCCGACCATCGATATTCTTAATGATGTAGTCCCTTTCAATGGGGACTGTGTTTCCAGCACCCTTGGGGATTGCCAACCAGAATACACTCAACCTGATCTAGAGGATTATGGCATCGATGCGAACAGGCGCAACGGCAACTTTTCTTCTTTAGTTAGCTATGGCGATCGCGCAAACTCATTCACCATCTTCTACTGTTCCCAAAGCTTTCAGCCTAGTATTCTTTTTCTGCGGTTAAACCCGCCACCCCCGTAGGGGCGCGGAGACCGCGCCCTTTTACCATGTCACCAGCGCTTCAACAATAAAACAACAAAAAGCCTAATCATCAACTTCAGATTGGGAATAATCACCGTAGGGGCGTGGAGACCCTGGACGCCCAAAAGCAGGCTGCGGAGAC
>CAZZXJ010000198.1:2261-9976 GCA_964657905.1 uncultured Stigonema sp. | reverse complement strand
TATGACATGAATAGCAAAACATCCAAGGTCGCTGTCATTGGTGCGGGTAATGTAGGTGCAGATGTAGCAAATGCTTTAGTGCTACTCCGTAAATGTGTAACAGTCGTCCTTTTTGATCGAACCTTATCAAAAGCTGAGGGGCAAGCATGGGATATTGAAGATGCGATTCCCCTACTTGAAGAGATGGAGATCATACCATCAAATCACTATGAAGATTTAGCTGATTCTGATATCATTGTCGTAACTGTTGGGGTGCAGCAAAAACAAGGACAGACCCGATTAGATACGTTGAGCGAAAATGCAGAGATCATGCGTTCGACGATGAAAGAATTGGATCGAGTTGCACCGAATTCAATCGTACTTATCGTGAGCAATCCAGTGGATGTACTAACGCGGATTGCGATCGCCTGTTCCACTAGAGCAGAAAACCTAATTTTAGGATCGGGAACCGTTCTTGATACTGCGAGACTTAGATATCAACTTGGTAAGCGACTCAATGTCAGTAAACAAGACGTTCGTGTTTATGTGATTGGAGAACATGGAGACAGTGAATTTGTCGTTTGGTCTAGTGCATTTATTGGGGCAATTCCGTTAACTGAATTTCCCATACCACCAGGAGCAAAGCTCGAACAAATTCAGTTCGAGTACGCAGAGTTAACCCGTAAGCGAGCCTATAACATTTCTGAACGTAAAGGAAATACCAGCTATGGCATATCAACAGTAGTTTGTCAGTTAGTTGAAAGCATTCTGCGAGATGAAAAGCAGATATTTCCAGTATCGGTGAGAGCAGATGCTAACTATGGAGTTGGCAGTGAAGTTGTTTTTGGACTTCCATGTATCATTGGTAGGCAAGGTATTGAGCGCCAACTAGTGTTACCAAGAAATACTCATGAACAACGCTTACTAGAAGAGTCAGCAGATCATCTGAATGAAGCCTACAATTCTTTGCATAATTAAAATGATCTCACCTAGCCTCTCTAAAAATGCCCTTTTTTAGCTCCTGTTTCTTGGGATGTCCCTCCTCGGTGCGCGTCCAAAGCTAAAATGAAAGGGCATTTGTCAATAGATGTAATAATCGCTAGTAAGTGTTAGCTATGACTGAGAATAAAGGATTGATTTCTGCCTCTAAGACGGAACATTCTGCTGATTCATCAACAGATGATGCAGTTGAACAACAAATAATCACCCTACGTGCTTTGCTTAAGTTACCAGTAGCCGAACGCAATGCATTGCTAGCGCAGCAGGCGGCGACTATAGCCCACTACTTTGTCCCCGGTTCTGAGGAGATGGAGTGGGTAGAAGAATTGAACTTAGGGCAAGAAAATTAAAGGAGAAATTGTATGTCTACATATAATGAGGTACGCCGTCAAGCTGAAAATCTCACCCCTGAGGAGCAAATGCGCCTGATCGAGGATTTGTCAAAGTTAATTCGTCAAAGGGTTACACTGACACCTACAGCAGTTTTCAGGTAATTGAACCACAAATTACTGTACTCTGGATCTGGAGTGATTGTTTAATTAGATGCCAGTATCTTACTCAGGGGATTTGCGTCGTCGCGTGATTAAAGCGTGTGTTGCCAAGGAAGGCTCTCAACGCCAGTTGGCAGAAAGATTTAAGGTTAGCTTGTCGTTTGTGCGAAACCTACTGCGCCATTATCGTCAAAGTGGACAAATTGAAGCAAAACAACGTGGGGGATACCAAAAACCAACTATTCCGGATGAACATCTAAGCACGATCAAGTCTTGGGTGGAAGAGAAAAATGATTTGTTGCTCTCAGAGTTATGCGATGCCCCAAGGGGGCTTGCCCGTTCGGGCTCGCTTCGCTAAAGATATAGGAATTAGGATCAGCATTTCGACAATGCCGAAGCGCAGTAGAAAAATTAGACTTACGCTGTAAAAAAAAAGTCTCTATGCAAGTGAGCAGGATACTCCACGAGTACAGGAATTACGGCATGACTATCGCCGTTGGTTAGATAAAATTGACGTGCGAAACTTAGTATTTGTCGATGAAGCCGGATTGAATTTATCAATCCGATCGCTTGTTTGCGCTCTTCAGTAGATGGCGAACGAGCAATTGGTAGCATTCCAGGAACAAAGGGTGGAAATGTTTCCTTAATTGGTGCTTTTACCCTGAGGTGGACTGGTTGCAGCGATGACTGTGTCAGGAAGCACAAATACTGAGGTATTTCTCACATATATAACTCAGGTCTTAGCACCTCAATTGTGGAAAGGGGCTATCGTGGTCATGGATAATCTGAGGGTGCCAGATCGCGGAGCGTGTAAAAATTGCCATCGAGTCCGTTGGTGCATTCGTTAAGTTTTTGCCCCCTTACTCTCCTGATTTATCCCCCATAGAACTTTGTTGGTCGAAACTAAAGCAATTTCTCCGTTCCCGTGAGGCGCGTCTAAAAGAAGCAAAGTCGTTAGTCACAAATTTACCAGAATCAGAATTTATTAAAAGTGAAATAAATGGATACTCATATGTTGAAAAAAAAGTCAGCTATGGAGGAGTAGAGCAGAGATGGTTAGTAGTACAAAGTCAAGCCAGAAGAAAATCAGATTTGGATAAATTATCCAAAAACATTGAAAAATCGAAGAAAAATGCAGAACAGAAGTTAAAAGCATTATCACAAGAGAAATTTGCATGTTCGGCTGACGCGACGAAAGCATTATCAAAAATATCGAAACAATTTAGACACCATCAAGTAGACAAAATTGACATCACTGAGAACACACCAGAGCAAAAAGATGATCGGCAAGATAAATATTATCAGATTTCAGCAACTGTCTCAAAAAACCAAAATGCAATTGATATCGAAACTAAAAATGCTGGGCGTTTCATTGTTGCCACAAATGTCTTAAAATCAACAGAACTTAGCAATGATAAAATGATTACTGAATATAAAGCACAACAGTCATGTGAAAGAGGATTTGGTTTTTTGAAAGACCCATTATTTTTTACAGACAGTATTTTTATCAAAAGCCCAGAAAGAATAGAGGCATTGTCAATGATTATGGGGTTATGCTTATTAGTCTACACACTTGCACAAAGACAAATCAGAGCAGCATTATCAGCTTCACAATCAACTGTGAAAAATCAATTGGGTAAATCAATAAATAACCCCACATTAAGATGGATATTTGAATGTTTTCAATCAATTCATCTTGTTACCTATCATGAGGAACAAGACATTTATAACTTGACGCCAGAACGAAATTTTATTCTTGCATTCTTCCCAGAAAATTGCCGTCGTTACTACAACTGCGTGACTTAGTTTTCTGTATATTCTTATTATTTTGTTTTCTATAAATGGACTACTTAATTTGATTAACAGTCCTGAATTATCGTGCTTTTTTTCTGTTTTTTTGGATTAATGCATAAGTTCTAATTGATTAGAACATAAATATATATAGGATTTAATTATATATTAAGTCTCAAGTTGCTTTAATTATTTATTGCTTCTTATTGAGAACGGCTGAGCGTGGCTTTTACTTTCTAAAACGTCCTTCTGGGTTTCTTTAATGTATTATTTTATTCTTATTTAATTCATGTATATCAGTAATAACCGCTTGTGACACCCTTGGGTGCGGAATGTGGGCTCGACATAATTACGCCTTATAAGATGTAAAATCAGCACGAACATTTGAATAAGACACGGAATTGAATGTCCCATTTCAATATCTGCCCCGACCGTGTATTACACCGTGGGTGTCCTTGAATAGTGTGACTCCTTCATGTATTACACCGAGAACCTGTAGCTCACAGTTCTTTTGTAGATTCTCTGGAATTCCAAGTATTACACGGTCAGGTTTAATTTCCTTTCTGTCGTGTAATACACCGTTCAGATCATTTTCCCTGACCTAGTATTACACGGTATCACCACCATCAGATCCACAATCCCGTTGAAACCTTACACCGTAAGGCATTAATTCCTCTTGCCCTTCAACAATGAGCGAACGTACAGTACAAAGTCGGAAGATATTTTGCAAGCAGAAATTACTGAAAAATCTGGGTGGACATGGAAATAGAAAGATGATCGCAGTTGGGGAAGTAATGGGCGATCGCTTCGTGTACGCATTCAATTCTCAATTTTACGAATACGAATGGTCGTCGGTGTGATGACAGCGAAAACTCCCAGTAACTCGTTGGCGTGTTGATTAAGCGCACGGGAGACAATCTCCGCTTTGCTGGTTAGAGATAACCCTGGTAATCGAATTAGCACGACACCCGATGCGATGCGACCCAAGCGAAACACCAACTCACCAAAATCTTTATCCGCTGTTATTAACAGTGCTCCCTCTTGGTTCGCTAAATTAAGCACGACATCATCAGAAACTCCTGGTTCCATTTCGGCGATGTACCATACGAAATGTCCATCTTGCCGCAAACGTTCAACGATTTGCCGATCTAGATTCTCATCTGCTAGAAATTTCAAGAAGCCGTCTCAACAATGGGATAAATCACATCATATCGTAAAACCTCAGCTGCAAATGCTAAAGCTGCTTGAATTGCCTCGCGGGTAAGTCGCGGATGAGCTTGGAGAATTTGTTCTGGTGTTTCACCAGCAGCTAGCTTTTCAAGAATCAACTCAACAGTAATGCGTGTCCCAACAATAACGGGTTTTCCCATCATCACTTTTGGATCGGATACAACCATTTGTTTAAGCTGCTTTTGCATATATATATGTATGTAGCTTGTTGCTTACTTTCTCTATGATGACACTGGTGGTGAGAAGATGGCGATTTAGCACTTTGGGGAAGATGAGGGCAATGTCTTAGACATGCGCCGCTCCGCCTCTACGCACAACTTAGGGAAGAAACCTGATAAACTAATAGGAAATTTCAACATCTTAACCTCTTGCCCTTGGGACAAATTTCTACTTTCCAAATTTCTAGATCAATTAAGCCTACCTAAACTAATTGATAGCTTTATCAGCAGCGACAGTCAAGACTTCATCCATCCAGGCGTTAATGCTTTTGCCAGCCTTTTTGGCAGCGATAAAAATTTTCCGGTGATGTTCTGGAGTCGTGCGTTCGTGAAGTTTTCCAGAGAAAGGTTTGTCAGGCTCCTCTCCTAACTCTTCGCAAAAAGCTAAATAGTCATCTACTGAGTTGTAGAATTCCTGACGAGCCTCATCAATAGTTTTGGCTTTGAATGTTACTACATCCTTAATATCTAATACACGACCAAAAAGTATTTCTGCTTCTACGTCCACTTCAATACTAGCTGTATATCCCTTGTAAGTCATCATGGAAAATTAACCGAGGATGAGGCAACCCAAATACGAGAATTTTTGCGTACACTCAATAGTGTATCGTTAACGGAATCAATTTTAAATTGTGCTGCTGAAATCCGGCGCAATTCTCGCATGAAACTAGCAGATGCTTTAATTGCAGCTTGCGCTTTGGTTGAGGGTTGTACGTTAGTGACTCAGGCAACGATCCCTTGCTTAAGCGAGTCAGTCATCAAGAACGCTTCAAAAATAAAGACGTTTTTAGTAGTTACTCCAGTGTAAGCATTTTCACTATCACTTTAGTCTAATCAAAAAAAAATATTCCGAGTTTGTCCGGATGGCTGTTAAGATTGCGTGAATATATAATGTTGCCAACGACATATTACTCGGTACGTCATAAGGCAGGATTCGTTGGTGAAATATTTGCCAAATTAGTTTTGGGATAAAGTAGGCGAGCTTCCTTTGAGGTAGCAATACTTAAGCAGATTTGATATTGACGTAGCGCTCGCATCTCACTGGATGCCCGTGGAGCGCCACCTCTGGAAATTGAGAATACTAAATACTGTACGACTTGGGTCTGCAAAAATTACTCAAAATAAACATAAATATTTTTAATTCTCATAAAGTAGTTATTTATGGCTGGTTACAAAACTCCACCAGGAACAATTGTAAATACTATCAAAAGCCTTTTAAGAGAGAGATACAAGCAAGGTTTTCCTATTATTAAAGAAATCATCCAGAATGCCAACGATGGTTGTGCGACTACCTTAGATTTTGGCATAGTTAAAGGACTTGGCGAGTCAGTTAACCATCAGTTGCTTAAGACGCCTGCGTTATTCTTCCTTAATAACGGTACATTTAGTAATTCCGACAAAGAGGGTATTTCTTGCTTTGGCATTGATGCTAATGCCAAAGATCGAGGAAAGATTGGAAAATTCGGTCTAGGGCAAAAAAGTATTTTCCACTTTTGCGAAGCCTTCTTCTATATTGCTCGTTCTGAAGACATTTCAGAGGGTTGCGGTGAATTTATTAATCCTTGGGCAACTCCTGAAGGATTAGATTTGAGGCGACCGGAATGGAGTGAGCTATCACAACAAGACCGTCAAAACTTAGAAAATTATCTCATTGCCCAAAAGTTAGTTAAACCAGAGAACTTACGTTACTTTCTTTTATGGATTCCACTCCGCCAGAAGATGGCAGATGAGCGTTGTATTCTTGCTAACTACTATGATGACGCGAAGTCAGTTCGGGAAAGCCTTCCTGATGATATGGAGATGAGGATTGGTCAGCTACTGCCACTGCTACGTCATATCAGACATATCAAATACTGGATAGAAAATGATAGTGCTTCTCTTCAAAAGAGCTTCCACGTTCGCTTCGACGACCAAAGTTTATTGGAGCGTTGTATTTATCCCAACGCTAAAAGTGAAACAATTGAGCCTGATGAACATGATTTGCATGGTAAAGTTATTGTTAGATCAGACCAACTTAGAATAAGTTTTGCAGGTAAAGAAAGAATTTTAGCTGCCAGCGATTTTTCGTCATTACTTGGTCAAAATCCACTAAGTGTATCAAGTAGTTTTTGGAAAGATTTGCAGAAGTCCTCTTTTTGGACTGAAAGATCTTCGATTAATGAATATGGAGAAGAAGAAACAGTTCCTGATAAGTCAATTCCTCATTGTGCTGTTGTGTTCACTAAACAAGCTTTAGGAAACAAGCTTAAAGCCAGATTAATACTGCAATGGTCTGTTTTTCTACCTTTGGCTAGTAAGGAGAAGCATTCTAGTACTGAAGAAACAGAACAAGAAGCTTGTGAGGAAATTGACTGTGAAGGAGATGAAGACTACACCATTTTTCTTCATGGATACTTCTTTCTTGATTCTGGGAGGAAATATATTGAAGGGCTGCAAAATATTCGTAATGGAGTATTTGTCCAACAAACTCCTAGTAATGAAGATGAAATGATAGCTCAATGGAACTACTTACTTGCCACTAAAGGAACTTTAAAGCTTTTACTGCCCTCTCTACAACACTTTTCTAAAACTCATAGCCTATCTAATAGAGATATCTCTAATCTTTGTCAAGCAATCTTAAGCTCACGGCTTTTCAAGAGTGAAGTTTATAGACATAGTATTTGCAGTCAGTACCAATGGGTATTTCGGCTTAAAAGTTCCCATAGTGGATGGGAGCTAATTCAAGTGGATGCAAGTGTGCGATCGCTCCCAGCTATTCCACTTAATTGGCAGGTATTCCCTAAACTACGTGAATTAGCAGAACACTATTATCTAATTCTTGATAATCAACCAAATCTATTATCTAATGAAATATCTTTAACTTGGCAAGAGCATGAAATATGTGCTGTATTTGACTCTCTTAATTTAAGTTTAGTATTTTCAAATTCAGAAAATATTAATTATCTCGCAGATTTTTTGAGTCAACAAAGAAGGGTTGTTAGTCAAACTAAGGTACAGACAAGTTTGA
>CAZZXJ010000198.1:0-2161 GCA_964657905.1 uncultured Stigonema sp. | reverse complement strand
GAAAACAGCGATCGCTACTGCTCTTGGAGAAGCACTACCCAGTTGCGAACTCATTTTTATTGATGACAGACTTGCCAAAGTCCTAGATAAACTACCTTCTCTCAGGAGTATACCCAAATGTGAACCTAACAGCTGCTTGCGACTTCTGTCTGCAAGACCAGATTTGGCTATTTCTGACAAACGAACCAGTCTTTTAAGGGAGTTAATCAACCATGTCTAATGAACTGCGGTATTTGTTGCATGGAAATAAACAGAAGTATGAGGATGTCACAACTCCTCTTTATTTCGCCTCCCAAGAAAGCACGGTGTGGCAAAAAGTTGGCAAGCAGGTTTTGCAAAGACGAGGTGAAGCTTGGCGCTTGCTTGATCCTACACTGGTTGAGCATATTCCTCAAATCAAGCACAAAAGACTGGGGATTATCCTCCTAGAGTCGGAGCAAGTCCTAAATTTGATTCGAGAGTTAGGAGCAGAGTGCGTAGATGGCAGTCTGTTAGAACCATCTGAGCGATACAAGCTATTAAGCTACATCGGCCAAAGACCGATCAATGAGGACTTATGGAAAGCATTACAGGTACATGAAGCAACCAACGGGCAGATTGTCCGCATCGAAGCAGATAGGATGTATCTGGAAAATCAAGACTTTCCTCTGGATGAGCGGCTTAATAAATACGTTGTTCTTATTCGACAGAACAATCAAGAGATAAAACAAGATTGGATTCCTCTGTGGACTCCTAATGCAGCGATCGCTACAATTTTAAAATGCTCAAACCCTCATGAATACTGCGAGTTGATTTTAGATGCACTGCAACGGATGTCTCCGCAAGATCAAGAGTCATGGAGCTTAGACCTGCAAAATGCAAATTGGCTGCCTGGTGGAGTAGATAGTAGGGGAATCCGTCCACTAGATGTACTTAGGTTGCTAGAAAATTTAGTGCAACACGAGCAAGCGATCGCCAGTCTAGATGGCACAAAACACCCTGAAAGCATTCTGCCTAAATCGGTTCGTACCAGTACAGCGTCTGCTTGGGTTGTCGGCTTATTTACGTACTGGGATGCAGAAACTGTAACTAGAAAGGTATTGACTCATTCAGACAAATCATTTAGATATTGGAGTGACTTCTGTACTGTTATTTTGGACGCAGTTCAAGATTTGGATATTCCAAAAGATCTAGAGCGACCACTTAAGACAGAAAAATGGTTGCTCTTGGGAAATCGGCAGATTGCTCCAGAGCAAGTTATCGAGATAGTACCCAGTAAACTAAAGCAGCACTTAAGCGCACTGGTTGATTTAAGTGCTGATGAATACACCGAATCTTCACGGCTTCCCCATACAATCAAAAATCACAAGAGCTTCAAAAGCTTAAGTAGGCTTTTTTGTCGATGGTATGAGAATAATGTCATTTCCTTTATTCTGGGACAGCCCCAGCCTCACAACTATCTCAACATCACTCTTGATGCTTTAAGTAGTCTTTTTAGCACTTCACAACATCCCCTCACATCAAATAACTCTAATAGCTTGAAAATAAGTGCATGGCTTGCAGATGCAGAGGGTAATGCTGTATATCCTCAAAATGTTCTTCACTACCAATCTTTGCAAGCTGAAATCCAAGGGTTACTGATGACAGTTCCTTGTTCCTTCATGGCATCTTCACAGTTAGCAAAACAAATCCGCGCTCGTGAAAGCTGCTGGCAATGGTTAACTAAAGAGTTGTTTGTGACTCAAGATAAAGCTTTAGTGCTGGTTAGTCAACTCCTTAAACAAGCTCCTGAATATCAACTAGGAGAATTTCAACTAGACGAATTTCCTTTAGATACGGTCTTGGATGTATTTGACAAAATTGATGTCAGTTTTCTGCCTGCATGGAAATTTGCTAAATATATTTCCAATCAACAAAAATTTAAGCAATATCTGTTGCCAAACTTGTTAGGCAAGATTGATGAGGAAAAAGTCGTCAAAATTCTTCAAAGTCTTGCCGCCCATAACTCTCAACTAGAAGAAAGCACTGTAAGTGTTTTCAACTGCTATCTTGGTTTAGCTGTTCGCTACAACACTTTTCGACAAAAGATTTTAGGAAAAATTCATCTGCTAAACCGCCGCAGCCAATGGCAGACTCCTAACAAGCTGACTTGGGGCAACATGGACAATATTGATGACGCTTA
>CAZZXJ010000197.1:0-9982 GCA_964657905.1 uncultured Stigonema sp. | reverse complement strand
CAGGAGTCATAATTAAAGATGGAATTATGTGCGACTATTGAATGAAAAAGTTGTACAAGCCCCTCCCTTAATGGAAGGAACATAAGCAGAAATTATGTTCAAGATTCAAACTATATTCCGCAACAGGAGTGCAGTTCTCCTGTCTCCTGACTCCTGACTCCTTTCATTCAGTAAATATAGCAAAAAATCCAGGTGCGAATAAAGCGTGAAGCAATGTCTGCGACTAGGAATTTGGTTTCAAAAATTATTGGCTGATAGTGTAGTCAGTTGCGGGATTTTCAGTCAGATGTGCTTCCCATTAGCAGCGAATGCTTTGCAAATCTCCATCCCTAATAAAGATTCATATATCATTGATAAGTCTGCTGACGTAAGTGTAGGAGCGGAAGTTTCCAAGGTAGGGGGTAGGGAATTGCAGATCGGGGAGCGGGGATTGGGAAGAGTCTCAATCCCCGAACAGATTCTCCCAGTCCCCATTGCCCATAATACCCAGAAGGCATACCGAGTTCCCCATGCGCCTAATGCGAACTCCGTGGATGTCCCGAGTTCCCCAGTCCCCTTGAATTCTGATGGGTTAACTCAGCAAAATTCGGTTTCCGAATTGTCTGATGTCAAACCAACAGACTGGGCTTATAAAGCATTGCGATCGCTCATGAAACGCTATGGTGTTACCGTTGGCTATCCAGATAGCACTTTTCACGGGAACCGTCCGCTGTCCCGTGATGAATTTGCCGCAGGTCTAGCGGCAGTTTTAGATAAAGTGGATAGCATGATTGGTAGTGCTGTTGGCAATCAGTACATCCAAGAAGACATAATAACCTTACGGCGGTTGCAAAGAGAATATCGTTCAGCGTTGGATCAATTGCAGCGAAGTGTCAACTCAATTAGCGATCGCACCACTAAACTAAAGGCAGAGCAATTTTCCCTCACCACTAAGCTCCAAGGTGAAGCCATTATTGCCACGACTAATGGTAGTAACGCGAATAGCACCATAGTCTCTCGCCAACGCTTAACTCTTTCCACCAGCTTCCATGGGTCGGATGTACTCGTCACCCAATTAGAATCTGGTAATAATGGTCTTGATGCCATTGGTCGGGCGCAGCAAAAGAAAAACCTCAACCTCCTGGGAACCACTGGTTTGATAGCCGATGGGGGGGGACTAGATTACGGGGAATATAGCTCTAATCTCCAGATCAGACGCTTGTACTACTCGTTTCGTCCCCAGTCGCATTTAGCAGTAACTGTTGGGGCAAAAATGTTGCCACGGGATTTTATTGACCGTAACAGTTATGCTAACAACGAGGCGGTTGACTTTAGTTCCAGCTTTTTTCTGCATAATCCTCTGATTATCCAAAACCAAATTGATCGAGGTGGGGGTGCGGGAACTGCCATCGCCTGGAATCCTAGGGGTGGTAAATTAACTTTGCGATCACTCTACATCGCCGCCGATGCTAATCAAAGTACAAACACAATTAATCTTGTCAAGACAAACACAAAGGGGGGTTTATTTGGCGATCGCCATCAAGCAAGTGCAGAACTGGAATACTTACCGACTAAGCAGCTGGCATTACGACTGCAATATACAAACGCTTTAATTAACAACACGGACATTAACGCCTTTGGTGTCAATGCTGAGTATACTCTCAACGGAAATACGGGGATTTTTGGTCGTCTGGGATATGGTAATTATCAAGGATTCAACACTGCAATCAACCGAGATTTAGATTTACATCCTTTTAGTTGGGCGGTAGGTTTAGGGTTTCGTAACCTTCTCCTTCCTGGTACTGTTGCAGGTATCGCTGTTGGTCAGCCTTTTGTCACTGACGGTTTAGGCAATGCCACTCAAACCAACTTTGAGACATTTTACAATCTGAAACTCAACGAACATATTAGTGTTACCCCTACATTGTCGTTTGTGACGAACCCTAATAACGATTCCGAGCAGGGGACGATCTGGCAGGGTACATTCAGAACAGTGTTCTCATTTTAAATTAGGTAATAGCTAATGGCTAATCGAAAAACAATTGGCAATTAACCATTAGCTGTTAGCCATTAGCCATTAGCAACTAGCAAATCGTAAAAATGCAGCCTACAGATCCGAATAAATTTACTGATAAAGCCTGGGAAGCGATTGTCAAATCGCAAGATATAGTTCGTGCATATCAACAACAACAACTGGATGTCGAACATTTAATTATTGCTCTGTTGCAAGAAGACACTGGGCTAGCAACACGTATCCTGGCGCGTGCTGAGGTCGATCCCTTGCGCTTGCAACAGCAAATAGAAGCATTTATCCAACGTCAGGCTAAAGTAGGTAAAACAGACCAGCTCTACTTGGGTCGCAGTTTAGACACAATGCTAGATCGAGCTGAGGAATCTAGAGCGAGGATGAAAGATTCCTACATTTCTGTTGAACACTTACTTTTAGCCTTTGCTGAGGATGAACGTGTCGGGCGGCGGTTGCTCAAAAGCTTAAATGTGGATACTGCTAAGCTAGAGGCTAGTATTAAAGCAGTTCGCGGCAGCCAAAAGGTGACAGATCAAAACCCTGAGTCCCGCTATGAATCCCTACAAAAGTTTGGCATAGACTTGACAGAACAGGCAAAAGCTGGTAAACTTGACCCCGTCATTGGGCGTGATGACGAAATTCGCCGCGTCATACAGGTGTTGTCCCGGCGCAGCAAGAATAACCCGGTATTGATTGGGGAGCCGGGAGTGGGTAAGACAGCGATCGCCGAGGCGTTGGCACAGCGGATTGTGAATGGTGACGTTCCCGATTCTTTGAAAAACCGTCAGCTAATCTCCCTGGATATGGGTGGCTTGATTGCTGGGGCAAAATTAAGGGGAGAATTTGAAGAGCGCCTGAAAGGTGTACTCCGAGAAGTTATGGAATCAAACGGTCAAATCGTCCTGTTTATTGACGAACTACACACAGTTGTTGGTACCGGTTCCACCCAACAAGGAGCGATGGATGCAGGGAATATCCTTAAACCGATGCTAGCACGGGGTGAACTGCGTTGCATCGGCGCAACTACCCTTGATGAGTACCGTAAATACATTGAAAAAGACGCAGCTTTGGAACGGCGCTTTCAGCAAGTATTTGTGGATCAACCCAGTGTGGAAAACACAATTTCCATCCTCAGGGGGTTGAAAGAACGCTACGAAGTCCATCACAACGTCAAAATTTCTGACTCGGCACTGGTAGCAGCAGCAACACTGTCAGCGCGTTACATTACTGATCGCTTTTTGCCAGATAAGGCAATTGATTTGGTAGATGAGGCGGCGGCGCAGTTGAAAATGGAAATTACCTCCAAACCAACGGAGTTGGAAACTATTGATCGACGGCTAATGCAGTTGGAAATGGAAAAGCTGTCATTAGCAACAGAAGAAAAAGCTACGGCTCAGACGAGAGAGCGTTTGCAGAGAATCGAACAAGAAATCACTAATTTGACGGAAAAACAGCAAAAATTGAATGGACAATGGCAAGGTGAAAAGCAGCTATTAGAGGCTATTAGTGCATTAAAGCAAGAAGAAGAAAAGCTGCGGGTGCAAATTGAGCAAGCAGAACGCGCTTACGATCTCAACAAAGCTGCTCAGTTAAAGTTTGGTAAGTTGGAGGGTGTGCTGCATGATCGCGAAGCGAAAGAAGCTCAGTTATTAGAAATTCAAAGCAAAGGTTCTACTTTGCTACGGGAACAAGTAACGGAAGCCGATATTGCTGAAATCGTTGCTAAATGGACGGGAGTTCCGGTCAATCGCCTGTTGGAATCTGAACGGCAAAAGTTGCTACAGCTAGAACAACACTTGCATGAGCGGGTTATTGGGCAACAGGAAGCAGTAGCAGCAGTAGCAGCAGCAATTCGTCGTGCGCGTGCGGGGATGAAAGACCTAGGTCGCCCCATAGGTTCATTTTTGTTCATGGGTCCCACTGGGGTGGGTAAAACTGAGCTGGCTCGTGCTTTGGCGCAGTTTCTTTTTGATTCTGATGACGCCCTCGTGCGTGTGGATATGTCCGAGTATATGGAAAAACACTCGGTTTCCCGCTTGGTGGGAGCACCTCCAGGATATGTAGGTTACGAAGAAGGTGGTCAGCTTTCGGAAACTGTTCGTCGTCGTCCTTATTCGGTGGTGCTGCTGGATGAAGTGGAAAAAGCTCACCCCGATGTGTTTAATATTTTATTACAGGTGCTGGATGATGGGAGAATTACTGATTCCCAGGGAAGAACGGTTGATTTTCGTAATACTGTAATTATTATGACTAGTAACATCGGTAGCGAATATATCCTTGATGTTGCTGGTGATGATTCCAAGTATGAAAAAATGCAGAACCGGGTGACTGATGCTTTGCGATCGCACTTCCGCCCTGAATTTCTCAACCGCATTGATGACTTAATCATCTTCCATACCCTGAACCGTAGTGAATTAGGGCAAATTATTCGGATTCAACTCAAGCGCGTGGAAAACCTCCTAGCTGAGCAAAAAATCTCTTTGAATATCACCCCAGCAGCTTGTAATTACCTGGTGGAAGTGGGTTATGACCCAGTTTATGGTGCTCGTCCGATCAAACGGGCAATTCAGCGAGAAGTGGAAAATCCCATTGCCACTAAGTTATTGGAGAATACTTTTGTGCTTGGTGACACAATTGTGATTGAACAGGGGGAACACGGATTGACTTTTGAGAAGAAAAAAGCGGTTAAGGCGTTGCCGGCTCAAGATAAGACCAACTTAATTGAGACGGCGCGTGAGGTGTGAGAGTCAGGAAGAGACGTTCCGGCGGAACCCCTGTACAGGAGTTGTAGAGATGCGATATATCGCATCTGTATCGGAGTTAGGGGGCGAACGGCCGTTCGCCCCTACTATGTAACGATTTGTAAAGTTGATTGCTAGGTTCGTAGTTGCGCTTTAGCGCTCTAAAGCACAACTACGAACCATCACGCAATTTTTATTTGTGCCGACCTACTTAGCCTATTGTTAAACTTGTAGGAAAATTGCCATATCTGAATAGTGAAGCTGTTAGTTTGGCTGAATTTTTGGGAACTCTATAAATGTAGACCCTAAGATTTGTCAGTCGAATAGTAACCTTGAGCTTAATTCACTTTTCTGTAGCAATTCCTATTTACAATGGAGAAAGCCGTTTACCGAAAGTTCTGGAACGGTTGCGATCGCAGACGGGTGTAGAACACCTTAACTGGGAAATTATTGTAGTTGACAATAATAGTACAGATGGTATAGCAAAACTTATTCAGGAATATCAAGCTAGCTGGTGCGATAATGTACCCTTACGCTACTGTTTTGAAGCTGAACAAGGAGTGGCATTTGCTCGACAACGTGCTATCCAAGAAGCCAGAGGAGAACTTGTCGGTTTTCTCGATGATGACAATTTACCTGCACTTAATTGGGTTCATGCTGCCTGCGAATTTGAGCAAGAACATCCAAAAGCAGGTGCATACGCTAGCCAAATTCATGGCTTATTTGAAGTCGAGCCACCTACTGACCTCAAACGAATCATTTTTTATTTAGCTATTACTGAACGTGGGAGCGAACCTCTATTATACGAACCCCGAAAGAAGGGAGTTCCTCCTGGCGCGGGTTTAGTTGTGCGTCGGCTTGTGTGGAAAGATCATGTACCTCAACGTCTTTTCTTATTAGGTAGAGTTGCTTCATCAATGTTAGCTGGTGAAGATGCTGAAGCTCTTTTGTATATTCATCGGGCAGGGTGGGAAATTTGGTATAACCCAGCAATGGAAGTAGAGCATGTGATTCCACAAGAGCGATTAGAAAAAAATTACCTAATTTCTCTGATGCGTGGTATTGGTTTCAGTCGCTATCATTTGCGGATGCTACTATGTGAAACTTGGCAAAGACCTTTCGCTTTTTTGCTCTACCACTTATAGACAATCCTAAAGCAGGCGTGGCTTATAGTTGGACTAATTGCATAGACGAAACAGGTAAATTTTTACGCAGGTGTTCCTATGTAGAATGGATAGGGGATGTTTATCCCAAATTATTATTAGATGATTTTATTGGCAGTGGTTCCAACGTGATGATTCGCAGGGAGAGTTTCACTGCGGTCAAGGGTTTTGATGAATTACTAAGTAATGCTCAAGATACAGATATGTGGCTGCGCCTAGCTGCACTCTATCATTTTGTTGTTGTGCCAAAAGCGCAAATTTTGTATCGGATTTCTGCTAACTCAATGTCTTCTAATATTTTGGGGCTGGAGAAATCAAACTTACAAGTTATTGAACGAGCTTTCGCACACCAGAAAGCTGAATCTTTACAGCATTTGAAGCAGCATAGCATCGCTAACCTTTACAAGTACCTGAGCTACAAAGCACTCGAAGCACCTCCAGGACAACAGGATACTATAAGCGCAGCTAGATTTTTATGGAAAGCTGCTAGTTACGCTCCCTATCTCTTAGTAAAACCAGTCATATATAAGGCTTTATTAAAACTTTTCGCAATAACTCTACTACCTGCCAACTGGACTAAAGCATTATTCACAAAATTTCCCCGACTTTCTAATACCAGCACTTTCTTAGGATACGAAAAAACATATTAGTCACTCTCTCTTATGAGATTATTTTTAATAATTATTTTATTTTTTTAAATATTAATAATCAATAATGAATCATATAATTTCTGTAATTATACCAGTATATAATGGCGAACTAAAAATTCGAGAAACTATCGAATCTATTTTAAAACAAACTTTTAAAAATCTGGAAATTATAGTTATAAATGATGGTTCTACAGACTCAACCCTAGAAATTGTTCAAAGCATCTACGATTCTCGTTTGCAGATATTTTCTTATTTCAATGCTGGTTTATCTACCAGTCGTAATCGGGGAGTTAGCCACAGCAAAGGGCAATTTATTTCTTTTATTGATGCCGATGACCTGTGGACAGTTGATAAGTTAGAGGCACAATACAAAGCGCTACAAGATAACAAGAAAGCTGCTGTAGCTTATAGCTGGACAGATTATATAGATGCTGAGGGGGAGTTTTTAAAAGCTGGTAGACACATGACCGTAACGGGATCAGTTTACAGCAAGCTGTTGCAGTGGAATTTTTTAGAAAATGGCTCCAATCCTTTGATTTTGAAGGAGGCTTTAAACGAAGTAGGTGGTTTTGATGAATCACTTGCTGCGGCTGAAGATTGGGATATGTGGTTGCGCTTGTCAGCTCGTTACGAATTTGTGTGCGTGGACAGAGCACAAATACTATATCGAATATCTACTAATTCCATGTCTACTAATCTTAAAAGGCAAGAAGCAGCATCCTTAAAAGTGATTGAACGCGCTTTTAGTCAACCCCAGGCTAAATCTTTACAGCATCTGAAAAAATACAGCAAGGCTGAACTTTACAAATATCTAATGTTTAGAGCTATTGAAGCACCGACCGACATACAAAAAAGCTTTACATCTGCTCTATTTTGGTGTAAATGTGTTAAACACGATCCTTCTGTCCTAAAACAGAGGCGGGTCATGTTGATCGCCGTCTTGAAAATTATCTTTCCTCAACTCTATCAGCATCTCAAGAAGCTTTTGCACACTAAACAGCGGACTCGCAATAATTCTGTTAATTGATGGTTTATAATACAATAATCCAAATATCTTTACCCAGTAGGGAAATCCGAATCTTTGTTATGGGGCAAACAGTGCTGTCAAGGGGGGCGCTCACTTGACTTAAGCCTTTAGAATCTGATTGATATAATACCACAGATGACAGGGCTAGTACCTGGAAGCTGAAAACTGGGGGGTTCTTTCCTCAGTTATCATTCAGATACTTGGAGCGAAAATTACTAACTATGCTAGAACAAGGTACCATCAGTATCCATACTGAGAATATTTTCCCGATTATCAAGAAGTCCCTTTACTCTGACCACGAAATCTTCTTGCGGGAACTGGTATCCAACGCCGTAGATGCCATTCAAAAGCTAAAAATGGTATCCCGCGCTGGTGAATATTCGGGAGACATCGGCGAAGCGGAAATTCAAATTGCCATAGACAAAAACAACAAAACCCTCTCGATCACCGACAATGGCATCGGAATGACCATAGATGAGGTAAAGAAGTACATCAACCAGGTTGCTTTCTCTAGTGCTGAGGAATTTATTCATAAGTACCAAGGCAAATCAGATCAACCGATTATTGGTCACTTTGGTCTTGGCTTCTACTCCTCATTCATGGTGGCGCAGAAAGTCGAAATCGATACGCTTTCCTACAAAGAAGGCGCACAGGCGGTTCACTGGAGTTGCGATGGTTCGCCAGAGTTTACTTTGGAAGAGTCAGCCCGTACGACTCGTGGCACAACCATTACCCTCACTCTCCAAGAGGAAGAACAGGAATATGTAGAAGAAGCACGAATTAAGAATCTTGTCAAGACTTACTGCGATTTCATGCCAGTGCCCATCAAGCTAGATGGCGAGGTTTTGAATAAGCAAAAAGCACCGTGGCGGGAATCTCCTAATAACCTGAGCAAAGAAGATTATTTAGAGTTTTACCGCTACCTGTATCCTTTCCAAGAAGAACCACTGTTGTGGGTACATCTGAATACAGACTATCCCTTTATCATCAATGGGATTCTGTATTTCCCCAAAATGAGGCCCGATGTAGATACAAGCAAAGGGCAGATCAAGCTATTTTGCAATCAAGTTTTTGTCAGCGACCATTGTGAGGAAATTATCCCGCAATTTCTGCTGCCAATGCGGGGTGTGATTGATAGCACCGATATCCCCCTGAACGTGTCGCGGAGTGCTTTGCAAACTGATCGCACCGTGCGGAAGATCGGCGAATACATTGCCAAGAAAGTGGGCGATCGCCTAAAAGAACTTTACCGCGACAACCGCGAACAATACATTAGCACCTGGAAAGACCTAGGTACTTTTGTAAAATTTGGTGTTCTCAACGACGAGAAATTCAAAAAACAAGTCGAAGACATCATTATCTTCCGCACCACCCGTGAGGGAGTAGTCAATCAGGAGTTAGAAGCACAGAAGAGTGAAACCCCTTCAGTCCAAGTTCAAGCCAGCGAAGGTGATGCATGGGAAGATGTCACCCCCAAAACAACTGATTCCACTCCCCACTCCCCACTCCCCCTATACCACCCTCAAAGAGTACCTAGAACGCAACCAAGAACAGCATAAAAACCGCGTCTTCTACTGCACAGATGAAGTGTCGCAAGCTACCTATGTAGAACTGCACAAAAACCAAGGTTTGGAAGTCCTGTTTATGGACTCCTTCATTGACACTCACTTCATCAACTTCCTAGAACGGGAATATACGGATGTCAAATTTACGCGGGTAGATTCTGACTTGGACAATACCCTTTTGGATCAAGACAAAGCCGGGGAAATTGTTGATCCGAAGACGAATAAAACTCGGAGTGAGGTAATCAAAGAGTTATTTGAAAAAGCCCTTAACAAACCTAGGTTAAATATCCGCACAGAATCTTTGAAATCCGACGATCCGCAAGGGACACCACCAGCAATGGTGCTGTTACCAGAGATTCTGCGCCGCCTACGGGATATGAACGCTTTGATGCAGCAGCAAACGGCAGAATTTCCCGAAGACCACATTTTGCTGGTGAATACTGCTCACCCATTGATTCAACATCTGGCGAATCTCAGTCAAGGTAGTATAATTCAAGGTGGTGGTCAGTCACCTACAGATGTATTGGTGAACATGATTTGCCAACATGTCTATGATTTGGCGTTGATGTCTCAGAAGGGCTTTGATGCTGAAGGGATGAAAGCCTTTGTTGAGCGTTCAAATGAAGTGCTTACCAAGCTGACGCAAGAAGCTGTGAAGTAGAACCTCACCCCCAGCCCCCCTCTCCTTAGAAGGAGAGGGGGGAGTATTTCTCGTTGCTTACTGCCTGGGAATGTCTACTGTGAGGCTCTGCCTCATCTATAGCAATCCTAAATAGACCTCTCCCAAAAAGAATGTAGAGACGCGTAAGCGTTGCGGCACGAAGTGCCAGA
>CAZZXJ010000196.1:0-9982 GCA_964657905.1 uncultured Stigonema sp. | reverse complement strand
GAACGGCCGTTCGCCCCTACAAACGGTGTGGTTCAATAAACAGAAAATAGCTGTAAATCAGCAACACCAAATTTTTTAAGGATCAATTATGTCTTCTGAAGAGGTCTTCGTCTTTCCTGCATCTTTTGCTCAGCAGCGGCTGTGGTTCCTCGACCAGTTGATACCCAGCAATGCCATTTATAATGTGCCGACAGTAATTCGCTTGAAAGGGTTGCTTAACTTAGGGGCACTAGAGCAGACGTTTCGCGAAATCGTGTGTCGCCACGAAGCCTTACGCACCACATTTAAGGTGTTAGATGGGCAACCGCAGCAGGCGATCGCTCCCAGCTTAACCATACCCCTTTCTGTATTAGACCTGCGGCAGTTGTCAACAGACGAACGGGAAACACAAGCAAAGGGCATAATCATGGCAGAGGTTGAGCGTCCTTTCGATTTATCCAAAGACCCTTTGCTACGAGTGATGCTGCTTGTGCTTTCCAACACAGAACATATTCTATTGCTGAATATGCACCACATTATCTGTGATGATTGGTCCATTGGGGTGCTGATTCGGGAACTAGGAACCCTGTACGCAGCTTTTGGACAAAATCAGCCTTCGCCTCTGTTGGAACTGCCTCTTCAGTACGCCGACTATGCCCACTGGCAGCGCGAGTGGCTGCAAGGGGTAGGGGCGGACCGTTCGCCCCTACAAACCCAGTTAGCTTACTGGCGGCAGCAATTAAACGACATTTCAATGCTGCATCTGCCTACTGATCAACCGCGACCAACTATACAAAGCTATCAAGGAGCAACACAATTTCTAGAGTTACCGAAAAGGCTAACTGATGCACTTCAGGTATTGTCGCAGCAAGAAGGTGTCACCTTATTTATGACGCTGCTGGCAGCATTTCAGACGTTGCTCTACCGCTACACCCATCAAGAAGATATTGCGGTGGGTTCGCCAATTGCTAACCGTAACCGCAGCGAAATTGAAGGACTAATTGGTTTTTTTGTCAATAGTTTGGTGCTACGCACCCACCTGAATGGAAACCCGACTTTTCAGGAACTGCTAGGTAGAGTACGGGAGGTAACACTAGGAGCATACAGCCACCAAGATTTGCCCTTTGAAAAGCTAGTAGAGAATCTGCATCCTGAGCGGCACTTGAGCTATAACCCGCTCTTTCAAGTGGTGTTCGGTTTCCAGAATGCGCCTATGTCAGCGTTAGAACTGCCTGGGTTAGTGCCTAGCTTTATAAATATTGACTTTAAAAAAACGCGCTTTGATTTGGAGTTGCACCTATGGAAGTGTTCTGAAGATTTTAGAAGCTTATGGGGTGCCAAGTGGGAGCATTCTGAGGGTATTAGAGGCGTAATGGTTTACAACACAGATTTGTTTCATCAAGCCACCATTACCCGGATAATAGGACATTTTCAAACATTGTTGTCAGGCATTGTTGCTAATCCGTCTCAACGCATTGCAGATTTACCATTATTGAGCCAAGCAGAGCGACATCAGGTATTAGTCGAATGGAATAACACCCAGGCAGATTATCCTCAAGATAAATGTATCCATCAGTTGTTTGAAGAGCAGGTAGAGCAGCATCCTAATTCTATAGCAATAATCTTTGAAAATTTAGAGACGCGACATGTCGCGTCTTTAACATATCGAGAGTTGAATAATCGTAGCAACAAACTAGCACACCATTTAAAAAAAATGGGGGTAGGCTCAGAAGTTTTAGTGGGAATTTGCGTTTCACAGTCTATAGAAATGATAGTTGGCTTGTTGGGTATTCTGAAAACAGGGGGAGCGTATGTTCCTTTGGACTCTAGCTATCCTCAAGAACGCCTAAATTTCATGCTAAAAGATGCACAAGTTTCAGTATTGCTGACTCAAGAAAAGTTGCTCAAGCATTTTGAGGGATTACTGAATCAAATTATTTATATAGATAAAGATTGGGAAATTATTGAGCAAGAAAGCGAAGAAAACCTTAAAAGCGATGTAACCAGCGATAATTTAGGCTATGTTATTTACACTTCTGGCTCTACAGGCTCGCCTAAGGGCGTAGCTGTAACTCACAAAGCTGTAAATCGGCTGGTGTACAATACAAATTATATAAAATTTGAGCCAGACGATAAAATTGCTCAAGCCTCGAACACTTCCTTCGATGCAGCAACCTTCGAGATTTGGGGAGCCTTACTTAACGGTGTTCAACTTGTAGGAATTAGTAAGGATGTCATCCTTTCGCCTCACGAATTTGCATTACAACTACAACAAAAAGGTATCAGCGTCCTGTTTGTGACCACTGCCTTATTCCAACAGATTGTCAGAGATGTTCCGCAAGCTTTCGCTTCGTTACGATGTTTGCTATTTGGTGGCGAGACTGTTGATACCAGATGGGTTCAGAAGATTCTCAAAAATGGTTCTCCCTCGCAATTGCTTCATGTTTATGGACCTACAGAAAGTACAACATTTTCTTCTTATTACTGGGTGCAAGAATTACCAGAAACAGCTACATCTATTCCCATTGGACGCCCCATTACAAACACGCAGATTTATCTACTGGATGCCCATTTACAACCTGTGCCTATTGGCGTGATTGGTGAGTTGTACATTGGTGGTGATGGACTGGCACGCGGCTATTTGAATCGTCCTGAATTAACACAAACCCGGTTTCTTGAAGAAACCGGGTTTCTGGGAGAAGCACGTCTTTATAAAACGGGTGACTTAGCCCGCTATTTACCAGATGGCAATATTGAATTTTTAGGTCGCATTGACAATCAAGTCAAGATTCGGGGCTTCCGTATCGAGTTGGGAGAGATAGAAGCGGTGTTGAGTCAACATCCAGTAGTGGGAGAAACAGTAGTCATTGCTGGTGAGGACATACCTGGTGATAAGTACTTGGTGGCTTATATTGTTCCCAACCAAGAACAGATACCAATGCAAGAGGAGCAAAGCCTTGGTTCTCTACTTCGCCAATTCCTGAAAGGAAAGTTACCAGAATACATGGTGCCAAGAGCCTATGTAGTACTGGAATCCCTACCGCTTACACCTAATGGCAAAGTTGATCGTCGTGCCCTAAGAGCACCGAATACACTCACTTTCGATCAACAAGATTATGTGGCACCACAGACGCAGGTTGAAGAGGTGCTAGTGGAAATTTGGGCTAAAGTCTTGGGGAAAGAGCAAGTAGGCATCCATGACAATTTCTTTGAATTGGGCGGTCATTCTCTACTAGCGACTCAGCTGACTTCCCGAATACACGACACCTTCCAAATAGATTTGTCTGTACGCAACTTGTTTGAAGCACCAACTGTTGAACAACTTGCTAGGTATATTGAAACAAGGTGTTGGGCAGCGAAAGGTTTGGATCAAGCTGGAACTACGGGAACCAGGCGAGAAGAAGTGGAATTTTAAGGATGGGTATGGGTAAGGGCAAGAAAACCTACCCTTTACCTGTAAGGAAATTGGTTGACGTTCAGGAGAACAAGCCAGTTACATTTATAGTTTGCGCTTTTCTTTACCAAGGGGGTCGGCTACCGCAGTCTCAGTAATTTATGTAACTTTTTAGGCTGGCTACCAGTCTTCTGTACGGTAGGGGCAGTAGTGGGCGATCGCATGATTTTTACTCACTTCAACTTTTAAAACATCCCCTAAGCTCGACTTTATCCATTTTTACCTACGGGTCATCACAAATGTAGGCGATCGCTAAAAGATGTGGGTTTTGCTGCATACATAACATTTAAATACAGTCTTGGTGAATACTGGTGACGGGCGCAATACACTGAGACTGAAGCATAATTGTGTGTATCTTTCCATGAATACAACAGTACCAGCTGAAATCGCCAGTATCCTACTGCCGTTTTGCTATAGTACTAAAAATATCTCATACTTTTCTGGCGATAGTTTCAGCAATCAGAGTTTTAATCTCTATTGACTCTCAAGACATAGTACGTACAATTATACGTAGGGACTAATAATTTTATTAAATCGGCGTTGACTAAAAACGCATAACCTATGTATATCGGGACTTTCGGCAATATCTACTCAGATGAGTTAATTACAGCCACTGAGTTGAATCGTCAGCCTGGGCGAGTTCTGGACAAAGCTTTAGAACGTCCAGTGACAATTACTCGCAATGATCAGTCTTTTGCGTTGTTGCGCCGCGAGGAAGTAACTTTTCTCGTGAAAGCAGCAACACAGAGTAAAGCTGTTTTTGAGGCATTAACTGTCGCTTTTTCTTTGTTACTTGGCAAAGAAATCGGTTTTGAACATCCTTATGGATGGCTGAGGGTATTTGACTCGGATGATCTGCAAGACTTTATCAAGGAGCTAAGTGAGGCTTTTCGGTTGATAGATTCCTCTCCTACAGCATGGGAGATGATTGACGCGATCATCCATGAATGGCATGAGAGCGCCGTAGCAATCGCTAGCCCTGAACTGGCAGCAGCCTTTAGTGCCGAGACTGATGAAGTACCATTAAAGTCGCCATCTACTCAGAGTGCTGTGTGAATGAGAGTATGTCACACAACCAAGAAGAAAATCCAATAGTGGAGAATGTGGAGCCGCCATTCGTTAAACTGACAGATCCTGCATTATCTGAGATAGAAAGCACTTGGTTAGTGGTAGCCAAAAATCGTAGGGTGAATCGGGACTGGGAAGCTTTAATACAGCGTCATCCAGAAAACACTCGTCGTTGTTACGAGGATTTGTCTACTGCACCAACAACCAGACAGCCTGGCCGTGTTTTTCCTTTGAAAGGCCAACTCTACAAGGGGGCATGGGAATACGAAGTCACAAAAGGGGACAGAGTATTTTACGTTCCTGATGAAGAACATTTGAAAGTCGTTGTTTACTACGCTGGAAAACATCCAAATTCTGCACCCACACCCTAATTCGTGCCAATTGAGAAGAGTGCGCCACAGATATACGTGACTGCTGTTGACATTCAGTCGCCTACTCCTCGTTTCCCTCCTCATGCGCGCTGGTTCGGCTACACAAACATATATGAGAACTAAAATTTATCAGCCCTTCGGGCAAGGCAGAGGGCAGAAGGCAGCTATGCTGAAGGGAAAGAAAAAGTTTTTAGAAAAGCCTTTCTGCCTTGCCCAAACCGGGTATAAGACCCGCGCCAAAATCTTCGATTTGTTGCTCGTTCAATTAGGTGGGGTTTGAATCCCCATCTAATTGCCTTCAGCATAGCTGCCTTCGGACTTCTGACGAATTCAACGGATGGGTAATTCAATGATAAACTCTGTGCCCTCACGTTGTATTGAATGGCAAGTTAGCTTGCCGCGATGATTGTTAACCACAATTTGGTAAGCAATAGATAAACCTAGCCCTGTTCCTTTACCGATGGGTTTTGTGGTGTAGAAAGCATCGAATATTTTTTTCCGCTCTGCTTCGCTGATCCCTGAGCCATTGTCTGCAATTCGGAAAATAACTCGTTCTTCAATTGCCTCAGTTTGAATCCGAATCACACCAGGATATTTAAAACTTTCCTCAAAGTCTTGATTTTTTTGTATTTCTTCAATTGCATCGATCGCATTGCAAATCAAGTTCATAAAAACCTGATTGAGTTCGCCTGGATAGCACTCAATCAGTGGCAATTCTCCATATTCTTTGATTAGTTGGATTGCTGGACAATAAGCATTTGGCTTGAGTCGATGTCCAATAATTAGTAGCGTGCTTTCTAGCCCTTCATGGAGATTAGCCAGTTTCTTGCCTGCTTCTCTGTGGCGAGAGAACTTGTTTAAAGATGACACAATTTCTGTAACGCGCTCTGTACCAGTTTGCATGGATTGAATAATTTTGGATAAATCATTTATCAAAAAGCTGATATCTTTTGTTTTAATAGCGTTTTGAATTTCAACAGGTGGGTCGGGCAGATACTTTTGATATAGCTTGAGTAATTCAACAACTTCTATAACATACTGTTCAATAAAAATCAAGTTACCAGCGATAAAATTGATGGGATTATTCACCTCATGGGCAATTCCTGCTGCTAAATGACCCAAGGTTGCTACCTTTTCTGCTTGGATCAGTTGGGTTTGAGTCTGCTGTAATTCGGCGTTTTTAGCGCTCAAGGTTTTGGTCAAATTTCTCAGCTTCAGTTGGTGATCTATTCGCAATAAGACCTCTTCATACTGAAAAGGTTTGGTAATGTAGTCTACGGCTCCCAATCGCAATCCTTTAACTTTATCAGCAGTATCAGAAAGAGCAGTCATAAAAATGATGGGAATATCCTGGACACGAGGATCGCTTTTTAGGTGTTTACAAGTTTCAAACCCATCCATATCAGGCATCATCACATCAAGCAAAATTAAATCAGGTAAATGATCGTTGTCTAATCTTTGAATGGCTTTTTTCCCACTACGAGTCGCCCAAACTTCAAAGCTAGACTGATCCAAAAAGCTCGATAAAACTTGTAAGTTGGCAGGGTTATCGTCAACGAGTAAAACAATTCCTCTGGCAGGATCGCGATTCAGAGAATTATTTTGGTCGCGGCTTTTTGCTGTCATGCTGTTTCTACCCCATATTGAGTTAAGAAGTTGATGATTAAATCTTCGTCAAACTGCCTTGCTAGTTGCCGCAATTGGTTAGCAAATGGAGCTAAGTTTGTGTCTGTTTCCTCTAGTTGATCTGCCCATTTGAGAATGGCATTGAAGTTACCTTTACTGGCTAAGGTCAGCACTTCCCGCAATACATCGGGGGAAGGAGGAGTCAATTTATCTAATGGGCTATCACGTGTTGTAGCCTGAGAGTTGATTTTTTGTGACTCAGACTGAGACTGCTGGTAAATCCATGCCAAATTTAAGTGGTACTCTAATTGATGCAGTAATTCATCTGCCTGTACAGGTTTGCTCAAAAAGGCGTCACCTCCTGCTTCCAGACTGCGCTGTTGGTTAGTTTCAAAGACACTAGCGGAAGAGACGATAATCTTGACATCCTGGATATCTGGGGTATGACGGAGGTGTTGAATCAATTCAAACCCATCCATTTCAGGCATGAGCAAATCTGTAATCACCAAGTCTGGTTTAAGGGCGATCGCTTTTTCTAAACCTTCTTTACCGTTAGTGGCTGCAACCACATGAAAACCCAGTGGTTGCAGTAAGTTTGTAATTACTGTGCGATTCTCCCAGCGATCGTCCACCATCAGGATGCTGCGGGGGCTACCTTCAAAGCCAATGATTTGTCCCTTTGATGCAGCCATAGCAGACTCTACCCATTCGCTTGCTTCGGCGATCGCAATCTCAAACCAGAAAGTACTACCCTGACCGAGCTGACTTTTAACGTGGATATCGCTACCTATCATCTGCACCAACTGCCGACTAATAGCTAAACCCAGCCCCGTCCCTTCGGAGTTACGCTTTTTCTCACCTACTTGTTCAAATGGCAAAAAAATCTTGCCCAATTCGCTTGGACTTATGCCAATTCCCGTGTCTTCTACACTAAAGCGAATGCGATATTTCACCGTTTGCTGATTACCAAGAAGTCGATCGATTACCACCACCTTGAAAGTAACTTTACCCTCATCCGTAAATTTGATGGCGTTCCCCAGCAGATTCAAGAGAACCTGACGTAACCTTTTGACATCGACATGAACCCCAGTAGGCAAGTTGCTCGTGGGTTCATAGATAAACAAAATGCCCTTTTGTTCAGCCCAAATATGGCAAATTTCTCCAATCCCTTGTAAAAAAGATGGGAAATGCACATCATGAGGATGCAGTTCCAGTTTTCGCGCTTCAATTTTGGAAATATCTAAAATGTCATTGATTAAAGTCAGCAGATGAGAACCGCATTTTTCAATGATGTTCACATGATATTGCTCTGGCTCTGGTAAACTTTTGGAACGCAGCAAAATTTGAGCACAACCCAAAATACCATTTAAGGGCGTTCGCAGTTCATGGCTCATGTTGGCTAAAAACTCGCTCTTAGCACGGTTTGCTGTATCAGCTGTTTCTTTAGACTTTTTCAGTTGAGCCTGTTCAAACGCTTGCACTTGCCATAGTACAGTAATCATTGTGACTGTCAATCCACCCACAATCAGGGCAATAAGATCGAGGAATTGTAGCCGAGATTCAATATTTTGGCGCGGAATCACCAGAGCCACAGACCAATTAGCTTCTCGCAACGGCACATAGGCAACATACTTCCTTGCGCCGTCAATTTCCATCAACTGAATTCCCTGTTGTTTGTTTACCATCCGCTGCGCGATCGCCTTTAAATAGCGATCTGAAATTTTCAGCAGGCTGGGTGCAGGTTTTTCTAGCGTTGACATTAAAGTTGAGTTGGGATGGACAATCGCTTGTCCTTGGGAATTGAGGGCGAACGCATAGCTGTTGTTACCGTAGCGCAGAGAGTTGACCACCTCAGCAATGTGATCGACTTTAACGTTGCCTTGGAAGGCACCAATTGCTGAACGACTGGTAGGAGAATTTGACCAGATCGGGGTGCTGATGGCAATTAAAGGAATGCCTGTGGAACGGCTGATAAAGGGATCGGAAATGTTGCTTTTTCCGGCTAGTGCTTTTTGAACGTAGTCTCGATCCTTAATATTCTTATTTGACCTACCAACCTTAGTATTAGAATACGAACCATGCGGGGTAACTATTTGAAATAAGAAAAATTCATCGATCCGCTCAACTTCTGACTTTAAATAGGGTTCTGCCACAGACCAGTCTAAGGAGCGTACAGTAGAAGTATGAGCAAGGGTTTCCACCTCCACTTTGCGAACGTGCAACCACTCCTCAATTTCATCAACCCCTCTCTGTACTTCTAAAAAGGCTCTCCCTCTTAAGTCTTCTAGCGTTATTTTCCGAGCAGCTTGATAGCTAAAATAAGCAGAAATACTCACAATAAGAGTAGTGCCGCCGAGAATAAATCGGTAGAGCAAATTGCGTTCTGAATGCATTTTGGTGTCAGATGGGCTGGAGTTGGCTCTGGGCAAAGGGTTTCCTCCTTAAACAATTGGTTCGCTTTAGCAGAAATAAAGGACTATATTTAGATTGCCCAAGAAATTATTGATAATCACTGTGCTCAAAGCGACACTTTTCTCCCTCAAACATCTTGACTACCCTGGCTGCGATCGCCTGAAACGAAAGATAGTAAGCGCTGTCTCTAAAGCTGCCATGTCATACATCTTTAGCGACACCTTGGAAGAAAGGAGAAACGCCTGAGTTACGAGCAGGCAGCACAAAATATATATAATTATATATATTTCATGTCATGACTTTCGAGTGGGATGAAGCCAAGAACCGACGGAACATTGAAAAGCATGGCATCAGCTTTGAGGAGGCACAGGAGATCTTTAAGGACCCGTGTGGGCTCACGTCGCTTGATGATCGCTTTGAGTACGGAGAGGTGCGGAAGATAACCGTAGGCGAAATCCCTCTCACGACCCTTAAGACGACCATCGTTGTCGTTGTTGTTCACACCGACCGAGACGGTATCACTCGGATCATCTCGGCACGAAAGGCGAGTAGAAAGGAGAGGAAAAACTATGAACAACGAAAAGTTCTCAGCTGATATGACCCCCGAAGAAAGGCATCGTCAGCTCATCGAGATGCCCGACGACGAGATCGACTACTCGGACATCCCTCCCCTGACTGACGAGTTCTGGAAGAATGCCGAGTTGAGACGACCCGAGAAGAAGGAGGGCGTTTACATCAAACTCAGCCCTCACACCCTTGCCTGGTTTAAACGCAAGGGACGGGGGTATCAGGCGATGATCGACTCGGTACTCACCGCATACGTAGAACACCAGGAGAAGACGAAGGACTAGGCTTCTGCGTTCAATGCCTAAACAATCTCCCAGCTACTTTGTTGGGTCTATAGGAATCCGTGAGGAAGAGCCTGAAACATTTTAAGTGGTGTAGCACTGCCCACCAAAACCCAATACGCTTGCTGTTAAGGATAGGTCGGAGCAAAGAAACCCGGTTTCTGATCTGGTGCTTACAGCAATTTTCACCTAAATGAACCACACCGTTTGTAGGGGCGAACGGC
>CAZZXJ010000195.1:0-10006 GCA_964657905.1 uncultured Stigonema sp. | reverse complement strand
TTTTGAAGGTGCTGTGAATATGGCTCGCGATATGTACAATGCGATTTTTTCGCCTTTGATGCAATTGGCTAAACAAGATATCCGCGACCCCCAAAATCTTGGAAGTTCTTTAGATAAATCTCAGGAACTCCCGTCCGACATTCAAGAACCCTCTTTGTCACACTTTCACTCGCGCGAATCGGATACGGAGGAAAACATCGATGGCGTTCTTAACAAGACAGCCGAAATCTTGACCGGGGAACAGCTGGTTCTGGAAACGCCTACGGACAAGAGTTTTTCTGCGGACGCAAAGATCGTATCGGCTGACCTGCCCTATCCCCAACAAGAAAGCGCCAACCCCTTGACTACACCTTTGAAAGCTGTTGTCACTGAAAAAAATAGGAACCCTATGGAGAGCGAAGTACAACAATCGAAACCAGTTGATCCTACATCAACCGAACCTATTGCAGCACTTGAAGGTTCAAACCTTGGAACTGAGCCATTGCTAGCATCTGCTCATGAACCATTATCCCAATGGCAGCAAATTGGCGAAAAAGTTTCTGACTTTTTGGAGCAATTGCCTGAATATTTTGGTAGTTTTTTCACCGAATACAAGCAGCCAATTATCAGTATTGCTTTAATTATTGCAGCAATTGTTACAGTTAAGATAGTCCTAGCTGTACTAGATGCAATAAATGATATTCCGCAGATACACTTAGTTTTTGATTTGACTGGAATTGGTTACGTAACCTGGTTTGTTTTCCGATATCTACTCAAAGCTTCTACTCGCCAAGAATTAGCTGCACAAATTAGCTCTATCCAAAAAGAAATTGTGGAGGGACAAGATTCATAAGCTGATATGTCTCTGGATTTACGTTCTTTTGGGGTTCAGTTAAGATAATTTACCTACTGTTAACCTTTAGAGACTTTGGATCCAAGGTCTCTAAAGGTTTGAAATATCCACAAACGATCCTTAACTAAGGCGAAAATCAAAGGCATGCTAAATGATCTCATCACGCGCTTGCGTCAAGCTTGCCGGCACTACTCGCCTGCAACGCCACTGAAAGGTAACTTTCTGCTTGACTACTCATCTCACCCGGTGATGATTTGTGAATCGACTTATTGAGCAGTTTCTTCTCATCCTGAGAAATGGCTGCATCTTTAAGATGTGCATATGCCAATGATAGGTATTCCAATGCTTGCTGCAAAGACTCTGTTGGTAATTGGCTGTTGTCTTTAAGTTCAGTGATGGCTGTGATGCTATAAAATAGCCATTCAAGGATTTGATTGAGCCTGACATCAACTGGAGGATCTTGTTGAAATGCTAAGGATGCAAAATCTTCAATGACTACGGTAGGCTCTAAATCTAAGCGGTGTGGTAAGTGCTCGACGGATTCATATTCCAGAAGCCAATAGTAGCAAAGGCTTAATTGGGGAAAAGATTCCAGGTACAACATTCCCTTGTGTAAGTCATACCTACCGTTATCGCTTCGAGTCAAAGTCAGATTTTTCGCGATCGCTAATTCGCGCACCGTGTCAGCTGTTAATTTTATCGCTCTTGGCATGCCTAAAGTCCTCTGAGTGTTGTGTTACTTACATCATACCCCGCATAATCTAGCCTAGAGGGCGACCGTCTTCTGTAAACAATCTTCAGTACTCTGATAAAAAAAGTCCCCCGTTTGTATAACTGGGGGCTTTTAATTAATTCACCAGCGATTAATAGGTCGTTTTTAAACAAAGCCTATAACGCTTAGCAAGTATTCTAGCAAGATGTTCTCTATTCTTGCAATAGGGAAAATCAAATTAGCAAGTACTTTAGCAAGGTGTATGCTATGCTTGCAGTATGGGAATAAAAAAAGCGAGCATCACAAGCGGTCTTAAGGAGAAATTAAAGTCTACTCAAAGACGATGTTTTTGCTTTAGAGTATCTAGTTAAATCCGCCACTACTTTTTGTAACGGAAACATACATCTCAATGAAGCAGGATAGTAATCTTCGTAACAACTTGAAGTCAATCAGAACCCGTCTGGGCCTGAGCCAGCAAGATTTGGCTAACATAGCTGGGGTTACCCGTCAGACCATTAGTGGTGTAGAATCGGGACAATATGCGCCCTCAGTCGCTATTACACTTCACTTAGCCAAGGCGCTTGGCTGTCAAGTCGAGGATCTATTCTGGTTCGAGCAAGATTTACCTGAAGTGGAAGCCGTTCTTGCCAAATCTGTTCCTTACGGTCAGCAACTGCGAGTTAGTCTGGCGCGGGTAGGGGGGCAATGGATAGCTTATCCCCTGATCGGGAAAGATGCTTTTCGCCAAGAGATGATTCCGGCGGATGGTGAGGCAGTTACGGTAAGTCCAGCCCTGTTCGCTGACGCTCCTAACGTCGCTAACCCAACGCTTACGCCAACAGCACTGGCTCCTCCGCAGGGGACTGGCGAACCCGTAAGGGTGGTGAGGCAGTCCAGTCTTGATGGTTTCCCCAAGCAGGAACTGCCGTTCCCCAAAGGATACCCGAAGGGTGAGGGCGAGAGCAAGACAGGTGCAGATAAAGTCCAAGTCCGGCTCCTAGAGGATATGGATAAACTTGTAAATACAGTCGTAATTGCTGGCTGTGCACCTGTGCTTTCACTCTGGGGGCGTGCAACTGAACGCTGGCATCCCCGGTTGCGAGTCCAGTTTAACTTCGCCAACAGCATCGCTGCCTTGCATAGTCTGTGCCGAGGTGAAGTTCACATAGCTGGAATGCACCTGTACGATCCCGAAACTGGGGAGTATAATACTCCCTTTGCCCGTGATGTCCTTGCTGGGAGAGCAGCAGTTTTGATTTCGCTCGGTGTCTGGGAGGAGGGACTGTTAGTGCAGTCTGGCAACCCGCTAGGAGTTAGAACAGTTGCTGACTTAGTGCAAGCTGGGGCGACCATTGTCAACCGTGAATTAGGGGCAGGTAGTCGCATGCTTTTAGAACGAACACTTCAACAGGAGCAGATCCCATTTCACACTGTCAAGGGATTTAACAATGTCGTCGAAAGCCACCAAGATATTGCCCAAGCAGTAGTCACAGGAATTGCCGATGCAGGCATTAGCACGGCATCTGTAGCCGCCGCCTTTGGGCTGGAATTTATTTCCTTACATCGCTCACGATACGACTTAGTGATTCTCAAGGAATACTTGGAAGAAGCACCAGTACAGCAGTTGCTTAGTACCTTGGGACATCGGCGGGTTCACTCGCAATTAGAAGTTCTCGGTGGCTATGACACCAGTAAAACTGGAGATGTGGTAGCGACTATTTAGGTGGATTGTGATTTGTTGGATACCCTAGTGGGGTCAGTATAAATTCTTGGGTGTGACCTAATCCATTGCCAGGATGGGTGGGAGCAAGGCGAAAAAGTGAGATCAAACCAACAAGGGCGATCGCTTCCAGAATGAACCTAGTATTGTGATATTTTGAAGATTACAGCAATTTTCAGGTAATCAGACCACACCGTTTGTAGTAAGGACTTCAGTCCTTGCTTTTTAGTGCCAGAGGACTGAAGTCCTCACTACAAACTTACTTTCGGTTATTTAACCGGACGTGATATAACTTACCTCCATCCGTGCATCTAATAACTCTCCGGAGTAAGGATTTGAAGTTTTAAAAGTATAAATGGTCAGCATCAGATGACAGTCATGCGGGTGTTAGTTTTAACTAATTTTCAGAGAGCCATGGTAGTGGCGATAAAATTTTTACCCAGCCGTGGCAGGATTGATCAGAATATCTGAGCGGCGAAATCCGCCGCTCAGATATTCTTTCTGTCTTCTGGCAGGTGACTCCTTTTATAGCAACTTGAAGCCGAAGTTATTGATAACTTCTCGCAAGTACTTGCATCCTTTTAAATAATCTAAAGTTGCGATCCGCTGGGCTGACTGATCCGACCAATCACCAGCGACATTCATCTTTTGTTCAGTATAGAATGTTTTGATGATGTCGTTGTAGTGAGCGATCGCCTCATCTTGCCCTGCCAATTTATAGGTTTCCCGGTGCAGTATAGCTGACTGGGGCAACCGTGGCTTAATAGCTGCTTGTGTCTCAGGATTTGGATAACCCACACACAACCCAAACACAGGGAACACAAAAGATGGCAAATTCAGTAGTGCTGCTACCTCTCGCGTGTTGTTCCGCAGTGCGCCGATATATAATGTTCCCAAACCGAGGGACTCAGCAGCTAAAGTGGCATTTTGCGCTGCCAACGAGGCATCGACTGTTGCCTTCACAAACAGTTCTAAGTATTCCAGAGTATCATGAGGTAGTCCGCGACTGTCAGCAAGATGAGCCAGACGAGCCAAATCTGCTAACCAAACCAAGAATAAAGGAGCCTGCTTAACTGGTGCTTGGTTATTGGCCAGCTTAAATAATTCTTCTTTGCGCTCTTGATCTTCAATGGCTACTACACTCCAGGTTTGGAGATTAGCCGAACTAGCAGCAGATTGAGCAGCTGCAACTAGCCACTCCAAGGTTCCTGGCGGTAGAGGGTCAGATAGATAAGACCGCACTGAACGGTGAGATAGTAGTGTCTTTAGGGAGTCGTTCCAGTCAATTTCGGAATTGAAGGGAATCTCACCGTAGCGCGATCGCAGTAGTTCTGTAGGATTAGTCATCGTTAACTTTTGAACTCCAAAGCTTTGTTCCGATTTCAGAGGAACTATTTCTCTTTTCTCACTTGAGGAATAGGCAAACTCATCTCTTGCACCATCGCCTGGTTGCGAAAATAAAATCCCAAAAAGCTGATTATTTCGTAGTAGGGTGGGCACTGCCCACCAGCCCTTCCACAAGGGAGGTGCAAGATGTCAGCAAAGGAAAAATCTACCTCTGCACCTGCTTTTTGGAAATAGCCTGCGAATTCATTTTGAATCGTTCAATCAAGTGTTCCCCAACTCGCAAAGCATTAGCAATGATTGTTAAGGCAGGACTGACGGCAGAACTAGAGGGGAAGAAACTACTATCCACAATGTAAAGATTATCTACATCATGGGTGCGGCAGTTGATATCGAGAACGGAAGTCTTTGGATCTTCTCCAAAGCGGCAAGTCCCACTTTGATGTGCTACCACTCGAATCGGCGTATTGCTATAAGGATAAATGCCTTTTGAAAAAACTGGATTTTCTGTGATTCTGTCTGCAGCTTTCAACACATCTATCCAGCGATGGATCAAGCGATCGTGCGCCTCAACGTTATTAGGAGTGTAATCCACGTACAGTTTAGAACCCTCCACACGTACTTTATTCTCGGGGTCGGGCAAATCTTCTGTCTGTAACCACCAACCAGTAGCGTGTGCCGCCAACTGCTTCAGTCCAAATCCCGGCATGAGTTTTGTTAATAAAGCTAAAAGAGGCGGTGCTTCAGCAAGTATTATATCCTCCAGAATGTTACCTGTATTCTGGATGTGACCCATGGAATAATCAAAACCTGCATCTCCCCAGTAGAAATCGTTAACGCAAATCGTCTTTTGGAAGATCGCAGGGTTAGATACGGGACTTAGTTGCACCACTGCGGTCATCAGCTGTTTCATAAAATTGCGTCCCACCAAGTCAGATGTGTTAGCAAGTCCGGTGGGATGCAAGCTATTTGCAGAACGCAACAACAACGCTGCCGAGTTTATCGCACCGCAAGAAAGTACGACAATATCACTGAAAAAGAAATGAGATTGTCCGCCAATTTCTGCTTCGACGGCTTTAACTTCTCCACCAGATGGGCTTGTGTGCAACCGCACCACTTTAGCATTGGTTTTGAGTGTGACGTTAGGGAATGTTAGCGACGGGGAAATTCCTACGACTTCCGCATCGGCTTTAGCATCAACATTACAAGGAAAACCATCACAAGTTTTGCAGCGGATACAATCGCTCTGATTGTCATCACTCTCACTCAGTTTCAACCCTAAAGGCAAATAAGTTGGATGTAACCCCTGCTGAGAAATAGCATCACAAATTTCTTGCATCCGGGCTTCATGACCCACCGCAGGAAATGGATACTTTTCGCTGCGAGGAGGTTCCGTTGGGTCATCTCCCTGTTTGCCGTGGACGTAGTAGAGTTTTTCTGCTTCAGTGTAATAAGGTTCAAAGTCTTTGTATTTGAGGGGCCACTCTGGAGAAATCCCATCTTGGTGTTGAACTTCTTCAAAATCCCTTTCCCTCATCCGGAGCAACGCTGCACCGTATACTTTAGTATTGCCACCAACCCAGTAATTGGTTTGAGGACGAAAAGCCTCTCCAGCTTTGTCATACCACTGTTCATCAGCGTGATAACGTTCTTTTTTGAAAACCTCAGATGCGCTCCAGTTTTCATTCTCTTTTGGCAAGAAAGTTCCGCGTTCCAAAATCAGAATTTTCTTACCTGTGGGTGCAAGTTTGGATACCAACGTGCCTCCACCTGCACCAGTACCAACAATAATCAGGTCATAGTGTTGATCGTCAATAATCATCTGCCTCTCCTTTTAATTACCTAATTGGGGAAGTAAGAATCGTAAGAATTCAGGAGTCAGAATTTATAAAGGTTTGGTATCTGTCTTTACAGCGAGAGATGGCTCCTGTTCTCTCCCGATGCTTTAACAATTCTGACTCCTGAATGCTTACTAAAAAAGTCCGTCATCTCCCTCATGTTTTGTTCATTGCCAAACATAAATAAGGACAAACAAAACAATCCAAATAACATCAACAAAGTGCCAGAACAGAGAAGCTGCATTTACACCAAAATGACCTGTGTCGTAGTTACCAGGGATGAAAGAGCGACCAAAAACAATTATCTGTAACAGAATGCCAGTGAGAACGTGCAAACCGTGGAAGCCTGTCAGTAAGTAGAACATCCCACCAAAGACTCCTGTGGTAAAGCCAAAGGAAAGGTTGCTCCACTCGATTCCTTGTCCTACTAAAAAGTAAGTTCCCATTGCGATCGAAAGCATTAGAAACAGGCGAAATTTCATCAAGTCGTGGCGTCCAAGGGCGCGTTCTGCCAAGTAGATCACAAAGCTACTGGAAACAAGAACCACTGTGTTAATTGCCGGATCTTTGATTTCTAGTCCGGAAACACCAGGAGGTAACCAGTCAGGAGTTGTTGTTTTGTAGACAATATATCCTGCAAAAAAACCGAGGAAAATGAAAGTTTCTGAAAGCAAGAACACAATGAAGCCAAACATTTTGTTGCCTTCTTCATCATGGGTATGCTCGTGTCCGGGATGGTGTAACTCTTTTGAAATAATAGAACTATCCATTTGACAAATTATCCTTCAGTGGTTGTTAATAGCTAATTGTTAATAGCAATTAACAATTAGCCATTAGCTATTAACTATTAACGCTCTTGCACCAATGGTTCAGATTTACCGTAGCCGTAGGGTTCACCTACAACAACTGGAATTTCCTCAAAGTTCTCTACAGGAGGTGGTGAAGAAACTAGCCACTCGAGTCCAATTGCACGCCAAGGATTCTTCGGTGCTTTCTGGTCATGCATCCAAGAACCAATCATATTAAGAATGAAGGGCAAAGTGGACACACCTAGCAGAAATCCTCCGATACTGGCAACAATATTCCAAAATTCATACTCTGGGGGGTAGGAAGAGACTCGACGCAACATTCCTTGCAATCCTAGTGGGTGCATTGGGAAGAAGTTGAGGTTAATGCCAATGAACGCTAGCCAGAAGTGCAAATGACCTAAGCCTTCGTAGTACATACGTCCAGTCATCTTGGGGAACCAGAAGTAAATAGCAGCAAATATCCCCATCGTTACCGTGCCGTACAGAACATAGTGGAAGTGACCGACCACATAGTAGGTGTTGTTGACGTGGACATCAATGGGAACAGAGGAGAGGGTGATGCCACTGATACCAGCAAACACAAAAAATATTAATGCACCTAGGGCAAACAGCATTGGTGTAGTAAACCGCAGCTTGCCACCCCAGATTGTTGCAGTCCAGGCAAACACCTTAATGCCAGTCGGCACAGAAACGAACATTGTTGTGATCATGAAAAACAGCCGCATCCAGCCTGGAGTACCGCTGACGAACAGATGGTGTACCCAAACTATACTGCTGACTCCAGCAATCAGGAGTGATGAAATGGCGACAATTCTATAGCCAAATAGAGGTTTGCGAGCAAAAACGGGGAAGATCTCTGAAAAGAATCCAAAGACAGGCAGAATGATCACGTAAACAGCAGGGTGGGAGTAGAACCAGAAAAAGTGCTGGAAGAGAACTGGATTGCCTCCTTTAGCCGTGAAAAAGCTAGTTCCAACTGTTAAGTCGAGTAAAAGCATGACTGCACCTGCTGTCAAAACAGGTAGTCCAAACAGTTGGATAATCTGAGCACTCAACACGTTCCAAACAAACATGGGCATACGGAAAAATGTCATGCCTGGTGCCCGCATCTTGAAAATCGTGGTGACAAAGTTCACAGCCCCCATAATTGAGGAAACACCTGATATTGCCACTGCCAGAAGCCAGATGACTTGACCATTGATTAAGTTTCCTGTGGGGTTTTGCAGGCTGACGGGAGGGTATGACCACCAACCTGCTTGCGCTGGACCGCCAGGTACTAAGAAGCTAACCATCAGCAGGATAGCAGCGATTGGGATCATCCAGAAGGCAACAGCATTAAGTCTTGGAAACGCCATGTCTCGCGCCCCAATCATCAGAGGCACAAGATAGTTAGCAAAACCTGTCAGTACAGGGAATGTCCATCCGAACAGCATCACTGTACCGTGCATGGTGAACATGGCGTTATAGACAGTACGGTCAAGAAGGTCTGATTCTGGGGTAATCAATTCCCCACGAATGACCATTGCAAATATGCCACCTACTAAAAAGAGAATGAAAGCGGTAACAATATACTGAATGCCAATAACTTTGTGATCTGTGCTGAAGCTAAAGTATTGCTTCCAGTCTGTTGTAGGTTCGTGTTGAGGTATCTTGCCTGTAATGCTGGTGTCTTTGGCGGAAATATTTGTCATTGTCTGCTTGTAGGTTGTGAATTGCTAATTGCCAATGGCTAATTGTCCTTAACCATGAACAATTAGCCATTGACTAATTGCTGTAATTGACGAGCGGCGGTTGAGCAGGTGCTACCCTAACCCAGCCTTTGACTAACTCTTTTGTTTCTTGGGTGTATTCGGAAGCTGCTTGATTGGTTGCAGGAGATGGTTTGCGGTTTGCTGCTTTTGCAAGCCATTTTTTGTACTCTTCAGAGGACTCAACAACCACATTTGCTTGCATGGTTGCAAAGTAAGTGCCGCTGAATTCGGAATCGGTCAATCGATATTTGCCCAGGCGAATGGGGGTGAATTCAAGGTCAATGTTGCGGTTGGGAATAATGTCTTGTTTGACTCGGAAAGCAGGAATATAAAAGCCATGGACAACATCCTCCGACTGCATCGCTAAACGGATGCGATGATTGACAGGTAGATGCAGTTCGGTGCTAGTGACTCCTTTTTCTGGGTAGCTGAAAACCCAAGCCCACTGCTTGGCATTGACTTCAATGTCTTCAACTGGCATGACATTTGATGTTGCTTCGGAAGACGTGGAGAGGGAAATTTTCTTCGCATCCTCGTTCAGTGGCGCAGCAGATGCCGATTTCATTCCCATTGTTGGCATATGCATATGAACAGCCTCCATTGGTCCTTGAATCCCCATTTGCTCGTAGATTTGGTAGCTGTATGTTGCAATCCACAACACTAGTAATATAGGAATTCCTGTCCAGACAATTTCTAGTGTTAGATTCCCTTCAATGGGAGGACCATCGCTCATATCATACTTCCCTGCTCGATGGAAAATTACTGAATACATGAGTATTCCTGTAACTCCAAAGAAGATAAATGCTCCCAACGTCATTAAGAAACTAAACAAATCATCAACAAGTCGCGATTCAGCAGCGGCTTGAGGGGGCAGCCAAGAATACGCCAGCTGCCCTATTAAAAGACTGACAGCAGTTAAGGCGATCGCGATCGCACTCAGGAGCAAAATATTTCGGATTTTCATAGCCACAACAGTCATTGGTTATTGGTTATTGGTCAT
>CAZZXJ010000194.1:9620-10039 GCA_964657905.1 uncultured Stigonema sp. | reverse complement strand
TTTAATTTTTAATTTTTAATTTTGAAGCGTTCTCATTAACTCCACAGCTTTGTGGTAGTCATCAGTTCTTCCTTGTTGTCGAAAGAGGTCAGATGCTTTCTGCAAATCCGCGATCGCTCCCGGCTTGTCTCCCAAATCACGATGGGCAATACCCCGGTTATGATAGGCTCCGGCTAAGTTAGGATCGATGTGCAGGGCTTGGTTGTAATCATCAATTGCCTTCTGCTTGTCTCCCAACTCAGCGCGGGCAATGCCCCGGTTGTTATAGGCTAGGGCTAAGTTGGGATTAATCCCTAGGGCTTTATTGTAATCATCAATTGCCCCCTGCTTGTCTCCCAACTGATAGCGGATACCTCCTCGGTTGTAGTAGCCTAAGGCTAAGTTGGGATCAATGCGCAGGGCTTGGTTGTAATCATCAA
>CAZZXJ010000194.1:0-9520 GCA_964657905.1 uncultured Stigonema sp. | reverse complement strand
TTGCCTTCTGCTTGTCTCCCAACTCAGCACGGGCAAGACCCCGGTTGTTGTAGGCATTGGCATATTTGGGATCAATGCGCAGGGCTTGGTCGTAATCGCCAATTGCCCCCTGCTTGTCTCCCAACTCAGCACGGGCAGATCCTCGGTTGTAGTAGGCTAGGACTAAGTTGGGATTTAGGCGAATCGCTTCGTTGTAATCGCCAATTGCCTTCTGCTTGTCTCCCAACTCAGCACGGGCAAGACCCCGGTTGTTGTAGGCGTTGGCATAGTTGGGATTTAGGCGAATCGCTTCGCTATAGTCAGTAATGGCTCCTTTAAAGTCTCCTTTGTCATACTTATCCTTACCCTGAATTAAGAAGTTGTCAGCATTGGGTTCAGTGGCTACCACAGCAGGAGCAGAGACTCCCACATCTAGCCCAACTTTTGCTGACAGTCTCAAAAAGGTATTGATGGGAATGCCAACGTAATAGCCTGTTTTCTCATATTGAGGATCTTTGTCTTCTCTGCCGTTAACTCCTACCAGTTCACCCAATTCATTCATCACTGCACCACCACTCATCCCTTTTTTGGTCTCATTACTGTAGACTAAGGCATAGCCATCTCGCAGCGCTTTCGAGGCATTAGCATTAATTGTCCCAGGGATAAAAGTGTAAATTGACTCATTAATCGCAAATGTCGGTTCAGGGTATCCAGCGACATAATCCGTTGTGCCTGCTCTGCTGGCGTCTGAGTTGCCTATCTTAGCAACGGTATAATTTTGATTGCTGGTAAACTCCACCACGGCTAAGTCCACTCCTGGCAGCTGTTTCACAGTGCTGTAGTTGAGCGGATAGTGCTTTTCATCAGGAGTGACAATTTCATATTTATCTGGTATCTCTACCACATGAGCAGTTGTCAGGACGGTGTAAGTGTTACCCACTCGCTTGATAATCACGCCGGAACCGTACCTTGGCTTTTTACTTTGGATCTGCACTGTGATTTCTTGAGCAATTTTAGACACCTCAGGTGCAGATAGGGCTACAGCAACTTGCGTCTGCTGGGCTATTGATACCCCAATAAGTGCTGGTGCGAGTCGATAATAAAGGTTCATTATCTGAGTTTTCAGTAAAGTTTACTTGGCGTTTGGCATCAATGTCTCTATAGGCACAGCCCAACTGAGGTGAATAATCCTTTGGTGCAAAGCTGCGTCAGCTTCGGAACCATCAGCAAACACAGAAGGCGCATCCCAAAGCGGATAGGCGTGCATCCCATTCACACCCACAACAAAACCGCGACGATTTAGCAGTGGTCCCCCGCTCATGCCCTTTTGGATATCATTAGTGTACCCAACCTGATATCCCCCCTCCAAGGCTTTGTGCAACACCAGCGACACATTTCCAGTAGTGAACACAAAGCCTTTTTTCCCTGATCCCTCTTCTGCAAAGGGGAATCCACCAGCAAACACCTCATCCCCTACTGCTGGGGAAGAACCAAGGGATGCCACAGGATAGACATTGGCAGTGGGGCGAAACTGCAATAAAGCCAAATCAACGCCTTGTAGAGACTTTGCATGCAACCTCTCTACATTCTTAGGCACATCAGCCGCCCACATGCGACCATCCTTTGTCTGAATGCGATACGGGGGGTCGCCGGCTTGCAACACATGAGCATTGGTCAGCACGGTATAAACTGAGCCTTGCCTTTTTAGCAGAATCCCTGATCCTAAAACATTTTCCGACATCACCTTCACAGTGATGGCTTGCGCAGAGGAGTGTAGCTGTTTTACAGATAGTTGCGTGGACGGTTGTGACCGTTGAGAAAGCTTGTTCCCACTGACATTTGCTGCCCCTGTTGACAGGGTGATTAATAAACTGCCAACACAGCAAAACAGTGTCAATTTATACCAATTCATCTGATTTTCAAGGTTATTTCCTCACTTTTAACTAATTTTGGTTCTTAGTTGTTAGCAATAATTTTAACAATCAACAATTCCCCAATCAACACTCTCCCCATCTGCCTAAACCAATAAATTAGAAGTTTGAGAACTCAGGATCTGCACCTGGAGACTCACTATTTGGTCCAGATGGTGCGAAGTATAGGTACGCTTCAAAATCGATACTGACTGGATCGTTGTTCCTGTCCCCACCTGTTTGATTCACTACGTTTCCAGCTGCCAAGGCACGGCGATCAAATAATTTGCGTGCAGTAGCGTCGGCATCGCTGCCTGGCTTGAGAGTGAATAACAAAGTGCTTTCTGTACAATCAGAGTTTTTTTGAGAAGCGGCGCACACGACGGGTTGTGCGTTGAGTTTACCTGCCTTGATATATCTCAGCTTACCGTGGTCATAGTTGCTCTGAAATCTTCGGGATACTTCCAGACAGCGTTCCTGTGGGGTCAAACCCATATCTCTGAAATAGTTAGAAACCCAGTGAATTATCGGCAAATTCTTCCCGTCTAGGGTGCGAACAAATGTTGTGGATACACCGTTGCTTTTACCGCAGTAAAAGGTTGCACCTTTAGCATAACTGGGTTGATTAAGGGTTATAGTTGTGCCAAAGGCGATCGCAACCCCCGTCAACATTTTGACAAATAACCGCAGTTTCATAAGTAAGGTGAAAATTACTAATATAAACTATATAGATATATACAATTATATACGATGAAATAAAATTAAATTTCGTAATAAAAATATTAATAATTTGTGTAGAGGTTTAATGTTTCCTTAATGCTTTATGGCGACTATGCCTCCTAGGAACATACCAAGCTACAAACTTAAGTTGTAGCATTTCGGATTATTCAGCATATACAATAGTAAAACTCCTAAAGCCATCCTGCTGCGATCGCGTCTCGTACTAGATATGGTGTTTTATGAAACCCGCGATCGCCTAGTACCAATTGCCAAACCACTACAAATGAACCGTGAGAAAGTGAACAAACACCGAAATTCATCTGATAGAGACCTTACTGGAGTTGAACCTGTATCTAAGAAAACAGGTGTGTTGCCACGATCCATCGCGAGAACAATTAATAGAATTAAAGCAGATTTCTCTCCAAAGGCAGAAGAGGAATTTATTAAAGATTTCCAGATTTCTAGAAATAGGACAAGAACGGCTGTGAGATTTTTGGCAACGCTAGTTATTGTGCCAATTTTAACTCAGCAATTATCTAAGCAATTCTTACTAGGTCCTATAGTAGACCGGATGAGAAGTGACAACACATTGCGAATTTTCCTCAATTCTGAAATGGAAGAGGAGGCTCTGGGCGAATTAAAGACTTTTGAAGAAAAACTGAAATTTCAAATTTTACTGCATAAAGCTCCTAGCCTTTCACCAGAGGTATTAGAAGAAAAAGTAAAGCAAAAAGCAATTGAAATAGCCAAAGAATTTCGCGAGAAAAGTAGTAGAACTATTAGCAATGTATTTGCTAATTTGATATCACTCTTTGCTTTTGCTGTGGTGGTTGCTACAAGCAGAAGAGAAATTGCAATTGTCAAGTCATTTATGGATGAAATAGTCTACGGTATTAGCGATAGTGCCAAGGCTTTTCTAATAATTATGTTTACAGATATATTTGTAGGATTCCACTCACCAGATGGGTGGGAGGTGATTCTTGAAGGATTTACGGAAAATTTTGGTCTTCCTGCAAATAGAAGTGTGATATTTATGTTTATCGCCACATTTCCTGTAATTCTAAATTCTATATTTAAATACTGGATATTCAACTATCTCAGTCGAATGTCTCCTTCATCATTAGCTACATTAAAAGAAATGGACGAGTAAAGATACTAACAACTACTACTCAAAACGCCTAACTTCAAATCCCCGCAATTCCTCAGGTTCCTCGTACTTTACCACCACATCTTTAACCATAGCAGCAGGTGGTCCTTGGTAACACCAACGAATCATCTCTTCCACAATCTCACGGCTCCCTTCAAAGACTGCTTCCACACGACTATCTGGGAGATTTCGCACCCAACCACTTAATCCCAACTGGCTAGCTGTATCCACTGTGGCGTAGCGATAGCCTACCCCTTGGACTTTCCCTGAAATGATGACACGGGCGCGGATTTGCTTTGGCTGCGGTGTGGGGTTATGCATTCACTGGTTAAGTCTTGACGATTTCCAGCCTACTTTGTTTATTATGCCTTAGGTAGTTGTTAATTCCAACTACCTTGATCTTAGAGATTTGTCGTGGCGATCGCCAGATGAAGGCAGTTTACCTAAATAATGATAAATTGTTTTTCAGTACAACAAACCTAACCCCCTAGCCTCCTTCCCTTGAACTCTATGGGTTTAAGGCGCTGCGGTAGGGTTTCTCGCTCTCACGACGACTGACGTGGAGAAGTCAAATTATGAGGACGCTTGCTCTTATTTGAATAACTTATGACTAACCTACCACCACTTCATACCGAAACCATTTGGGCAATTCTCAACGAAGAAATTGATGATGCCATAGTTAACAAGTTGGTATGGCACTACTTGGGCTACCGCTACGACTCCTTAGAAGGACAGTGGGACGCCAAAAGAGTACCACCAGAATGGCGAGATGAGTACCCACTCCCACCAGATTTTATCGACAGTCGCCCTGCGACGGTCAAGCTGACTCGTTCGATTCCTTCAGAGAACAAACAATTACTTAAAGAAAAACTGGGTTTCAAAGGTTACAAAATTGGTGAATTTGGGCCTCGGCAAACTCGTAGGGCAACAGCGGCAAATTGGTTATTAAGTTATATGCAACAAAATAGCAGTCAATCGGAAACTTTATAGAGACTTTACATCTACGGTTTCTACAGGCTGTGAGGAAAAAGGGGCATGATAGCAATCCTAAATCATTGGTGAACAATAGACGATTTTCTAGGGTGGGCATTGCCCACCAAATACTGAACTTATGAATTTCACAAATCTGACAAGACTGCTAGATCTGTTATCTATGTAATGGAATATAAGTCGTTTATAGGGGCACAGCAATGGTGTGCCCCTACCACGTGGTCTGTGCAATTCAGAAGCCCTATAATAAACACTTTTTTGACGAACTGGATTGCCAGCCTAGGTCTTATACACCCTATAAGGGCGAACTTGTCATCATACTTTATTAAAATTTCTCATATTTGCCAACTTATCTTAAACATTATCTTGTTTTTTATTAAAAGTTATGTCTTAAGACTGAGGAATTAGTTATTTAATTATTTCTACAGAACTATTGGCTAATTTTGTGTCTAAAAGGAGAATATTAAATAATAGGTAAGCATAATTAAACATCACTTTTTCCGTGCTAATTGCTAATGACTCATGGCTACCAATCATTAGATATTAGCAATTGCCAATGTTAGATAGTTATCTTTAGTTACGCACATCTATTATTGACATCGTTTGTGTCTAGCGTGTGATAATTATATGGCGAAGCCAATTGAATTTAATTTATTTGCGCCCTACAACAAAGCAGCTGAGTTAATTGGTTCTTTTTCAAATTGGGAAGCTATCCCTATGGAAAAAGACGATGAGGGTTATTTTCGCACAACAGTTGAACTAAAAGACGGCGAATATCAATATAAATTCCGTGTTCAATCAAGATCCTGGTTTTTTGAACCAGATCAATGGGTTGAAGTAACAGACCCTTACGCGACTGATATTGATGAATTAAGTGGGAAAGATAACGGGATCGTGCGGATAAAAGATGGAGAACGAATTGTTGATACCTACGTTTGGAAACACGATGATAAACCCCTACCAGCAGACCACGAATTAGTAATTTATGAATTGCATATTGCCGACTTTTCTGGTGGAGAAGCTGATCCGAACGCAAGAGGAAAGTATAAGCACGCCATTGAAAAATTAGATTATCTTGCTGAATTGGGAATCAATGCTATTGAATTGATGCCAATTAAAGAATATCCTGGCGATTATAGCTGGGGGTACAATCCTCGTCATTTCTTTGCAACCGAATCCAGTTACGGTCCTACCGAGGATTTGAAAAAGCTGATTGACGAGTGCCATGCTAGAGGCATTCGTGTGATCATGGACGGGATTTATAATCACTCGGAAGCATCATCACCACTGACCCAAATAGATCACGATTATTGGTATCACCACTCTCCCCGAGATCCAGATAATAACTGGGGACCTGAATTTAATTACGAATTCCACGACGAAAAATTAGACACCTATCCTGCGCGTAAATTTATTGGTGATACAGTTCGTTTTTGGGTTAGTGAATATCACCTTGACGGTATTCGCTACGATGCAGCGCGGCAAATTGCTAATTACGACTTCATGCACTGGGTTGTCCAAGAAGCCAAAAAAACTGCTAGCATGAAGCCTTTTTACGACATTGCCGAATATATTCCAGAAACTACCAGCATTACCAATGTAGATGGACCAATGGATGCTTGCTGGCACGATAGTTTCCGTCATGTTGTTACTGTACACATTTGCGGTGACACCTTTGATTTAGAGCAGCTTAAAGATGTCATCGACTGCAAACGCCAAGGCTTCATGGGTGCAACCAATGTAGTGAATTACCTCACCAACCATGACCACGACCGCATTATGGTAGAATTGGGTAATCGCAACATCTTTGACGAAGAAGCATTCAAGCGTCTCAAGTTAGGTGCTGCCATACTCATGACAGCCGTTGGTGTACCAATGATTTGGATGGGTCAAGAGTTTGGTGAGTACAAACCCAAAACTCAAGAACAATCCAAAATTGATTGGACATTGCTAGGTCATGAACTGAATCATAGCTTGTTTGAATATTACAAAGGTTTAATTAACCTGCGTAAAAATAATCATGCCCTCTACACAGAAAACATTGACTTTATCCACGAAAATCCCGATGCAAAAGTTATAGCCTACAGCCGTTGGAATGATGAAGGTTCTCGTGTTGTAGTCGTAGCGAATTTCTCAGAAAATTTCTTAGCTGGCTATCAAGTTTCTAACTTCCCCTCTGGTGGTACATGGCATGAGTGGACAGGCAATTATGATGTTGAAGCTGGAGAGGATGGGATCATGATTGACCTAGGACCACATGAAGCCAAAGTATTTGTTTGGCAGTAGAAGTAAGAAGTAGTCAGGAGATAGAAGCCAGAAGCCCGAAGAAAATATTCTGACTCCTGAACGCCAGTCACCTACGGCGGGAAACCCGCCTACAGTGCTGGCTCCTCCTGACTCCTGACTCCTGTTACAAAATTGTTCCGATTTCTTTCAAATAAACCCGTGTAAATGGTTCATTTTCTCCCAAGGAGTACTCTTCAATCAAACCTTGACGTCTAATAGAAATATTGTCCCCCTTTTTAATAACAACAGTAGAGTTATCGAAAACGTCCCGTGTCAGCGTCATCTCCGTTTCAGTAGGATTATCTAAAATTACTGCGTTGCTCCCGTAGTAAAACATGCCATCGGTTTCTAAGATGTCTTCCCTATACTCGGCAATCAGCAAATCTAGTTTGGGATTGCGCAACAAAGTTAGGAGGTTACTGTTGTAATCCTTATTCAGGATTTTTTCTGCGCGATTGACGAAAAGTGCGTCACGACAAACCGCGCCTATTGTCCAATCGGGGTGTTGCAAAAGAATATGGTCAATCGTTTCTTGGAGTTCTTGAATTGAGATTTGGTTGAATGTAATAATTGGTATCCTGGCATCTGTACCCGACTTAAAGAAGGTTTCCAAGATATTGGAAGGCACATCAACACTTTCGCCTGTAGCAGGGTTAAGATGCATCAGAATCCCTGGCGCAGCGTTAATTTCTATGATGGCAAAGTCGCCAGACTTCCAAGATTTGGAAAGACTTGGGGTAATGACATCAATACCTAGGCAAGTGAGGTGAAAGTGCTGGGCAATGTCTTGCGCCAAGATAATATTGTCTGGGTGGAGGGTACGCGTTGCATCAATGCTTACACCTCCAGCTGAGAGATTGGCGACTTTGCGAAGATAAACAGTGCGGTCTTTCTCAATAACGCTATCTAAAGACAAGCGTTGTTGTTCGAGATACTGTTCCATCGCTTCGTCAGACTGAATTTTGCTCATTGCTGAGGTTGGAGTATCCCGACGTCCAGGTTTTCGGTTTTCCTCTCGGATTAACTCAGCAATGGTTGAGTCCCCATCACCGACAACCCATGCAGGACGGCGTTCAGTAGCAGCAACAAATTTGCCGTTGACACACAGCAAGCGGAAGTCTGCTCCAAAGATGCTTTTCTCCACAATGACTCGCGTTGGCTCGTTGTCTGGAATTGCGTCCACTGCTCTCCTAAAAGCAAATTCCAGTTCCTCCTTGTCTCGCACTTCAGCTGTCACCCCTATTCCTTTGTGACCAGATACAGGCTTGACTGCAACTGGGTAGCCGATCTCTCTTGCAACCCCAAAGGCTTCCCTTTCTGAAACAACGATATTACCCTTAGGCACTGGAAAACCCAAGGTATTTAAAAATGCCTTGCAGTCATCCTTGCGGGTAGTGAAGTCGGAATCCAGATGGCTATCACCATCAAATGTCGTTGCTATGCCCCGAACTTGTTTTTTTCCATAACCGTATTGCATCAATCCTTCATCCCACAGATAAAAGGTGGGAATACTTTTGTTGTAAGCTGTTCGCAATAAGGTGTAAACCGTGGGACCGCCGTAGACAGATTCTCGGAATCTTTTCTGAAGCGTCGAAATCGGCTCCTCAAACAGAATCTCTTCGTCTTGAGTAATGGCTTCAAACCAATCCCAAACGAAGTAAACCACTGATCGAGTTGTGCGTGCGTGCAGCGATTGTACGCTAATCTGCGCATAATCAGCATAGGGCTTCACATTCCATCGGTTGAGGTGCAAACCCATATCGAGTTTTCCCACTTCTGACACGGTACGGCCAAACAGATGGCCATAGGATTCATATGTTTCGTCGCGTAGTTGTGGGTAGCGATCGCTAATAATTGAGACATAATCTTCAATGGGCAAAGCCTCTCTATACTCGGTCAGAGCAAAGTCAAATACCAACGCCCCTATATCCAGATATGGATTCGGTCCATCGTAATGCTTGAAGTTGAAAATATCGAATGCATCAGTTTTTCTAGCGTTGATGCGGATTGAATCGGTGATTTTCTCTTGAACCATTGACTTTATACCCTTAGCTAAACACCCTGAAATCTGGACATTTAATTGCGTTTGGGGAGCGATGGCTCAAACCCACGCTATACTTACACTTTTATGTTAACTCATGTATTAAATATAACACAAGTATTTTTACGATTATAACCTTATTGCTCAGCATTTTCAGCTATCTAAAGGCATACTCAACTCTAGCAGGACTTACGCAAAAATTGCCAAAAAGGTTAATTTATCGAAGCGCCAAAGGGCAGCGCGTTGGTGAGGCAGCCCAGTTCGCGCAGCGTCTCCGCTCTTGAAAAGGAGGGAAACCCTCCGCAGGGGACTGCCGTGCATGGTTCCCCGGCTTGAAGCGACTGCCCGTGCCAAGAGCGCTCCTGTATTCGTAGAGTGTGCGTAAGTCCTATCTAGTACCGCAAGGCGTTCGTCAAAAGTCACTCATGTTTATATATCAAAGCTTGT
>CAZZXJ010000193.1:3339-10060 GCA_964657905.1 uncultured Stigonema sp. | reverse complement strand
GGTGACACGATTACAACCGATTAAATACTTGGAGATAGTACGTAGGAATTTGTCGCACGATCATCTTTCGATCCATGCCCCATGCCCCATACCCCATGCCCAATTATGGAAATATCGCTAGCTCAGTATCAGGGTCAAAAAAGTGAATTTTCTCTGGAATCAAAGATAACCACAGTTCCTCGCCGACACGCACAAAGCGGTCTGGTGGAACTCGTACATGTACGGGCCCCGTTGTGGTGGCTTTTGGAAAACTAGGTTCGATAAGTCTTGTAGACAGATATGTGTCGTTGCCAAGATTCTCTACCAATTCTACTTCTATGCTCCAATTTTTGGTTGCAGGCACACTTAAAATTAAGTGTTCTGGGCGAATGCCTAAAATTAGGGTTCGCCCGTTGTATTTTTGCAAAGCAGTTCCCCAAACTTCTGGCAGTGTGAGACGGAAATCACCACTGGTAATCAACAGGGGGGCATGAAACTCCACAGGAATAAAATTCATCGGCGGTGAGCCAATAAATTGGGCAACAAAGCTGCTGGCTGGACGATTGTAAAGTTCCAATGGGGAAGCAACTTGTTGGATCTTACCTTCGCAAAGAATAGCGATGCGATCGCCCATGGTCATCGCTTCCGTTTGGTCATGAGTGACGTAAATCGTCGTTGTACCCAGTTGACGTTGTAGTTTCACAATTTGGGCACGGGTTTCGGCGCGGAGTTTGGCATCCAAGTTAGAAAGTGGTTCATCCATTAAAAACACTTGGGGATTACGTGCGATCGCCCTTCCCAGTGCCACTCGCTGTCTTTGTCCTCCAGATAACTGTTTAGGTAAGCGATTTAGTAAAGCCTCAATTTGCAACAGTTGGGCAACATAACGCACCCCAACGTCCACCGCCCGTTCTTGATCGGAAATATAGCGCAGTCCTTTAGGGAGTGAACGTGTCATCCCCACAAGTAGATTCTCACCCCAGTTAGGGAGTGGGGAGTTGGGAAGAGACGTTCCACTGTCCCGTCTGTACGAGAGTTGGGAATGGTTATTTTCCCCATTCCCCATGCCCCATTCCCCACTCCCCATTTGCCTCCGTCGTAGTCCAAAAGCTATATTGTCATACACCGTCATATGAGGATAGAGGGCGTAATTTTGAAACACCATGGCGATGTCTCGTGCCTTTGGGGGTAGGTCATTCACTAAGCGATCGCCTACCCAGATATTGCCTCCAGTCATGGCCTCCAACCCAGCAATTATCCGCAGGAGGGTGCTTTTACCGCAACCAGAAGGTCCCACCAGCACCATAAACTCACCATCTGCCACCGTTAGGCTAATTCGCCGCAAGACATTGACGCTTTCAGCACGATGGGTAGAGGCAACACCTTCCTCTTTACGAGAGGGAAAACTTTTGTAAACGTTTTCTAAAATAACCTGCGCCACGAGTTTTTAAGATAAGTGCAATTAGTCAATAGTAGGGGCGGGTTTAATCCCGTTTAACTAAAATACTTATTTTTTGGAGTAATTCCGAGTCAATTGCAGCAAAACCATATCTGTAGCCATCAGACCTATGTATAGGTTTTGCATACATTAGACAAATGACGCGGAACGTTTAGGGCTTATCATACACGTTCAATGTCCATACGAATACACTCAACTGCTAACTTTTAGTGGCATTTCTTTTTCTAGTACAATTATACTAAATAGAGATTGTCAAACTCCATGCTTCTTACACCTAGGGGAAGGTGGTGAATATAGCTAGCAATGGTTGTTCGTGAAAATCGCTTGACTTTTATGCTAAAAAAGACTCAACAGTTTAACTAAATAGTAGGCAATTTCTTAAATAATTATTAAGAAATGTGAAAGTTAAACACATATAAGTATTCATTTTTCCCCACTCCCCATTCCCTTAATCCCGATTTTTCACTTAGGAGGATTTTAATGAATAACTGCATTTTGATGGCAGAAATAATTCAAGAACCCCAACTGCGCCATACACCAGAAGGGTTGGAACTCACCGAAATGATGGTACAGTTTCCAGGAACGCGACCAGATGACCCTCCTGCTATGTTGAGAGTAGTAGGCTGGGGGAATCTTGCTAAAGAAATGTATCAAAACCACCACCAAGGCGATCGCGTCCTTCTTGAAGGCCGCTTAAATATGAATACCATTGATCGCCCTGAAGGTTTCAAAGAAAAACGTGCTGAATTGACAGTGCAACGCATTCACCCTCTAGGCGCAATCACTACTAGTTCATCCCCATCTATACCTGTGGTGTCTTCCCAGAAAGCTGTTCCCAGTTATGAGTCGCCGCTTCCCACCCCAAACGCAGCGACAAGTAGCGTTGGCGTCCTTCCCCAAGATGACACTGAAGATCGCAGACCACAAAACACAAACTTTCCCCAAAATGACCCACAAGAATACACACGCCAAAGCAAAAACTTTGAAAAACCGACTTATCCGGTAGCAAAGAATGAAGAACCGGATGTGGACGACATTCCGTTTTAAATAGTCATTAGTCATTGGTCCTTAGCTTAGGATAAATGACCAATGACCAATGACTAAATAAAAAAATATCAAAGCGACTGTTAAAATCCAAATACTTTTAACTAACAATCCTTACCCCACTCCTATGAGAGAAACTGTCCTAGACGTTCGCAATCTGCAAGTCGAATTTTCCGGTGATAGCAATATCATCAAAGCTGTAGATGGTATTTCCTTTGAGCTAAATCGAGGAGAGACTCTGGGAATAGTAGGAGAATCGGGTTCGGGAAAATCAGTAACATCTCTAGCCGTGATGGGCTTGATACAGCCTCCCGGTAGGATAAGTGGCGGCGAAATCCGGTTTTGCCCGTTTGAGAATGGCACACCAATCAATTTGCTAGAACTGTCATCTGAGGAAATGCAGCTATACCGAGGCGGCGACATCGCTATGATATTTCAAGAACCGATGAGTTCGCTCAATCCGGTTTTTACCATTGGGTTTCAGCTAACAGAAGCGATTAAGCGACATCAGAATGTTTCACAAGCTGAAGCACAACGAAAAGCGATCGCCGGTCTCCAAGAGGTAAAACTCCTCCCCAGCGATGAGATCCTCCAGCAACAGTATATTGAAACTTGGAAAGAAACCTCTTTTGGTTCATCAACACTGGATGAGCAAAAAGTGAGGCAGTTGGTAAACCAACACAAACAAGCAATGTTAGAACGCTACCCACATCAACTTTCAGGAGGTCAGTTGCAGCGGGTAATGATTGCAATGGCAATTTCCTGCAACCCAATGCTATTAATTGCTGACGAACCAACCACAGCATTAGATGTGACGGTGCAAGCAACAATTCTGGAATTGCTGCGAGAATTACAGGACAGCCGTGATATGGCAATGATTTTTATCACCCACGACTTGGGACTCATTGCGGAAATTGCTGACTCTGTAGCGGTAATGTACAAAGGCAAAATTGTAGAATGCGGTCTAGCCGAGCAAATTTTTACGGATCCCCAGCATCCATATACTAAAGGCTTGATAGCTTGCCGCCCCACTCTCAACCGCCGTCCCCAAAAACTGCTGACAGTTTCCGACTACATGAACGTGGAGGAGAAACCAACGGGAGAGTTGGTGATTCACCCAAAACAACCAGAACAACCGTCGGAATTCACTACCGAGGAAATCACTCAAAGATTAGCAAACCTAGAACAGCAGCAGCCTTTGTTACAAGTCCATGACCTGAAGGTTGGTTTCCCTGTACGGGGGGTGTTTGGTGGAACAAAACGCTACACTATGGCAGTTAATGGTGTTTCCTTTGCTGTGAAAAAGGGGGAAACGCTGGGATTGGTAGGAGAATCTGGTTGTGGCAAAACCACCCTTGGCAGAACCTTGCTACGACTCATTCAACCAATGAGTGGTCAAATTTTCTTTGAGGGGCGAGACATCACTACCTTAAAAGGAGAACCGTTGCAGCAGTTGCGACGGGAAATGCAAATTGTCTTTCAAAACCCCTTTAGCTCCCTCGATCCACGTATGAAGGTTGGGGAAGCAATCATGGAGCCTTTGATCATTCACTCCATCAGTAAAACCAAGAAAGAACGGCGAGAACGCGTAGCTTATCTCTTAGATCGAGTAGGGTTGAATGAAGACGCCCTGAACCGTTATCCCCATCAGTTTTCCGGCGGTCAACGCCAGCGGATATGCATTGCCCGTTCCTTAGCATTAAATCCCAAGTTCATCATCTGCGATGAATCAGTTTCAGCTTTAGATGTGTCGGTACAGGCGCAGGTGCTGAATCTCTTGAAAGAATTACAACAGGAATTTGGTTTGACCTATATTTTCATTTCCCACGATTTGAGTGTGGTAAAGTTTATGAGCGATCGCATCTTGGTGATGAATCGCGGTCAAATTGTCGAGCAAGGTACAGCAGAAAGTATCTACCGCGCACCTAAGGAGGAATACACTCAGAAGCTAATTGAGTCGATTCCTACTGGTAGTCCCGAACGGATGCGAAAGCGGCAATTACGGGCATCATGAGGGGTGCGCAAATAGTTGCACTTCATCTGGTGCAGAACTCATACCCTCTTCTGGTGCGGTAGTTACAGCAGTTTTCAGGTAAATATGCCACATTTTAGGGACACCGCAGTCAACTTAACCTCAAATGGGCGGTTAAAACCGCAGCTACACAGACAAAACCTGCCTCCGCAGGTTTCATAGACCTTAACTTTCTGTTAGTCCGCGCAGGCGGACTCCAGGAATTTGAAACCCACGGAGGTGGGTTTTGTCTGTATAGCCGCGAATTCCATTCGCCAGGGCAGGCTCCCGTGGTTACTAGCACAACTAACAATTAACAACTAACAAATATATCTACTTAAAGCTAGTTGAGCGAATATCCCTATTTTGTTAAACTGATATTGCCAGTGTAGTTGGCAATTGGCTGGCCCTGCTATTGGAAGGAGAAACAAATGCACGGGCACGATATCATCGTAGTAGGAGCATCGGCAGGCGGAGTTGAAGCTCTAACTTATCTTGTAAAAAATTTGCCGTCCGATCTGAATGCTACGGTATTCATAGTCCTTCACGTTCCATCCGAAGGCACAAGTGTTTTGCCTCGTATCCTGAATCGAGCCAAAACTTTACTAGCGTCCCATGCACAGGATGGTGAAGCAATTGTTAAGGGGCGGATCTACGTTGCGCCGCCGGACTACCACTTACTAGTTAAACGTGGATACATTAGTCTGGTACGGGGACCGAGAGAAAACAGCCATCGCCCAGCTGTCGATCCGCTATTTCGTAGTGCAGCCCAAGCCTACGGGCGACGAGTGGTCGCAGTTGTGCTCACAGGTGTGCTAGACGACGGTACAGCAGGACTGAAGGCAGTGAAAACGCAGGGTGGTGTGGCAGTTGTTCAGTCTCCGGATGATGCTATGTATGCAGGAATGCCTCGCAGTGCCATCGAGAATGTAGAAGATATTGACTATATCCTACCACTAGCAGAGATTCCAAATGTCCTGGTAAATCTAGCTAACAAGCCAATCGGAGTAGAAGAAGAAAACCCTGTCCCCCATGGGATGGAAATTGAATCTGACTTAGTGGAGGCGAACATGTCCGTGCTCAACAGCAACGAGAGAGCCGGTCACCCATCGACCTTCGGCTGTCCAGACTGTGGCGGTACCCTTTGGCAAATACAGGAGGACAATTTGTTGCGCTTCCGCTGTCGCATTGGTCACGCTTACTCGTCGGAAAGTCTGTTGGCACAGCAATCCCATGCCTTAGAAGATGCACTATGGAGCGCGCTCAGGGCATTAGAGGAGAAATCATCATTAGCACGACGCATGGCTGGGCGGATGCGCGATCGCAACCAAAGTTTATCAGCAACACGATTGGAAGAGAACGCACAGGATGCTGAGAAGAGTGCTTCTATGATCCGCCAAGTGCTACTCAATAGTAAAAACGATGCTCAGCCAGAACCGGATATAAATCCAAATCCGGAAGACACAAAACACAATGATTCAAGCTGAAAATTATATTATCGTGTTGACGGCATCTGCCGGGGGACTGAAAGCCATAAGCCAAATTTTATCAAACTTACCTCAAGATTTCCCTGCACCCATTGTTATAGTACAGCACATAAGTCCCCGCCACCCAAGTATGATGGCTGAGATTTTAGGTAGGCGCACACTCCTACAGGTGAAGCAAGCAGAGGCAGGAGATAGGTTAAATCCAGGGACGGTTTACATTGCTCCTCCCAACCAACACCTACTGATCAATAAAGATAATACCCTATCGTTGTCCAATACAGAAAAAGTGCGCCATGTCCGCCCCGCAGCCGATGTGCTGTTTCAGTCCGCAGCAAATAGTTTCCTCAAACAGGTAATCGCTGTTGTCCTCACTGGTATGGATGGCGATGGAGCTGCGGGAGTAGAGGTGGTTAAACAAATGGGTGGCATAGTCATTGCCCAAAGTGAGGCAACTTCTGATTTTTACAGTATGCCAAAAGCGGCAATTGACACTGGTGTGGTTGATTATAACCTTGCTCTAGACGCCATCGCCCCCGCGTTATTGAACTTAGTTAATAGTCATTAGTCATTGGTCATTGGTCATTTGTTACGACTCCTGTCTCACTCTTTGAGTAGGGTCGTTTTTTTACGAACCCCAAATACGAGAACAACCTGAAAAGCCAATGTACTAGAAGTAATTATAATATCTAGATTATAGACTATTGACTATGAATTAAGGATGATAAACAAATGACAAATGAC
>CAZZXJ010000193.1:0-3329 GCA_964657905.1 uncultured Stigonema sp. | reverse complement strand
TAAATATGACCCTTACAGAAACCGACCCAGAGTTAGAAAACCTTTTAGATTACATCAAACGTAACCGTGGTTTTGATTTTAGTGGTTATAAGCGTACGAGCTTAAGCCGCCGAATTCGCAAGCGTATGGAGTTAATTGCTGTTGAGAGCTACAGTGATTATCTTGATTACCTGGAGGTACACCCGGATGAGTTTGTGGATCTATTTAATACAATTTTAATCAACGTCACCGCTTTCTTTAGAGAACTACAAGCTTGGGAATACATAGCATCGGAGATCATTCCCCGGTTCATTGCCAACAAGCCGATCAGCAAAGCAATCCGGGTATGGAGTGCGGGCTGCGCTTCTGGAGAGGAAACCTACACCCTAGCCATTTTGCTGGCTGAGGCTTTAGGTATGGAACAGTACTCGGCGCGAGTGAAAGTTTTCGCCACTGATGTGGACACAGATGCTCTCAACCACTCTCGTCATGCTACTTACAGTGATAAGGAAGTTCAAGGAATTTCCCCTGATCTGCTAGATAAGTACTTCGAGAAAGTCAATGGTAGATACATCGTCCAGAAAGATCTGCGCCGCAGCGTCATCTTTGGTCGCCACGATTTAGTTCAGGATGCACCCATATCGAGGATTGACCTGCTTGTGTGCCGTAACACCCTCATGTATTTCAATACAGAAACTCAAGCTAAAATCCTAGATCGCTTTCATTTTGCTTTAAATGAGGGCGGGTTTCTATTTTTAGGCAAAGCAGAAATGTTGTTTAGTCGCAACCACTCCTTCACCCCAATTGATTTGCGGCGACGGATATTCACTAAAACCCCAAATGGCAACATGCGCGACATCCTGTTTTCTATGGCGCACCCTCACAGCCAGCACCCCATCCCAGAAATAGGTGAACAGATCCGCATTTATGAAGCAGCTTTCGAGATTGATCCAGTTGCCCAAATAGTTGTGGATATCAATAATTCAGTATTGCTGGCAAACGCCCAAGCCCGGACATTGTTTAATCTCAATCCTCGAGATTTGGGTCGCCCGTTACAAGATTTAGAACTTTCCTACCGACCAGTAGAGTTGCGATCGCGTATCGACCAAGTTCGCAACAGTGGTTGCGGCATCACTTTAAAGGACATTGAATGGCCCACCCATGAGCGGGAAATGAGATATTGGGATGTACAGATCATACCTTTGCGAGATAGGAACACTGATGATCTACTGGCTGTGAAAATTATCTTCAGTGACGTGACTCCCTTTAAGCAGCTGCAAAACGACTTAGTACACGCTAACCAGGAGTTAGAAACAGCCTATGAAGAACTCCAATCCACTAACGAAGAGTTAGAAACTACCAACGAGGAACTCCAATCCACTGTGGAGGAACTAGAAACCACTAACGAGGAACTCCAGTCTACCAACGAAGAACTGGAGACCATGAATGAAGAACTCCAATCCACCAACGAAGAATTGCAGACAATCAACGAAGAAATGCGCCAGCGCAGCGAGGAACTCAACCGAGTCAACAGCTTTTTAGAATCGATCCTCACCAGCCTCCGATCCGGAGTGGTCGTTCTCAGCCCAGATTTGCACATCCTGATCTGGAACCGTCAAGCCGAAGAGTTGTGGGGTTTACGGGCTGATGAAGTTTTTTTGCGGCACCTTATGACCTTGGATATTGGTCTACCCCTAGAGCCACTAAAAAAGCCCCTGCTGGCAATTATTGCCCAGGAGTCGGAATTCTATGAAGTACTATTGGACGCTAGGAACCGTCGAGGTAAAGCGATCCACTGTCAAGTCATTTGCACCCCATTAATGGGTACGGGAGCGCAAGTCCAGGGAGTCATAATATTAATGGAGGAGTGCCAGCCAGACAAAGAGTTGTCGGTAATTTAGCTGATAATTATTAATTATGCTAAATATAAAATAATCTATTCACGACTAATGACTGATGACCATAGATAGAGTATAGATAAAGTCTGCCCACCTAAACTGTAAGTAGATTGATTGGTTATGGGGGTAGATGTGTGAATTTGGACAAGTTTGCCCAGCAGATAGAAGAGGTGCGCCAGGTTACAGAGATATTAACTCACCATGCCGGCGAATCGTCAATGACGCAACAAGATTTGCTGGCGCAAGCTTTAGAGGAACTCCAGACCTCTTTGGAAGAATTGCACGTGGCAGAGGAAGAGTTGCTGGAGCAGAATGAGCAGTTAGCCATTGCTTATGGTTTGATAGAACAAGAACGCCAGCGCTACCAAGAATTGTTCGATTTTGCACCTGATGGCTATTTGCTCACAGATACCAACGGCAAAATCATAGAAGCTAACCGCGCCGCTACTACCCTGCTCAAAGTTCCAAAAAAGTTCCTCCAAGGCAAACCCCTGAGCAGCTACATTCCAGAAGAAGAACGCCGAGCCTTTCGTCAACAACTGCTCCAACTCCATGACAGGGAGCGAATGCAGGAGTGGGAAATCTGCATGCAGACCCGACATAGTGATAAATTTTTCTGCTCTATAAGTGTAACTACTGTGCATGATGGCGAAGGTAACCCAGTAGGCTGGCGCTGGCTATTGCGAGACATCACTGCTCGCAAGCTGGCAGAGGAACAAATGCACTCGATTCACCTCCAGAACTTGCAATTACAAGAAGCCGCACGGATCAAATCCCACTTTATGTCAGTTGTATCCCACGAACTACGTACCCCAATGAATGCAATTTTGGGGTTTTCCCAACTGATGTTGCGCCGCTATTACCATCTGTTCCCCCCTGAAATAAGAACTATGGTAGAAAAAATTGTTAACAGTGGTAAACATCTACTGGCGCTGATTGAGGATATACTTGACTATTCGTCACTAGAGGCAGGTAAGCTGGAGCTACAAGCGCAAGAATTTAACTTAGTGGAGCTAGTAACAACCACCACAGAACCACTACTTTTCCTTGCAGAGCAGAAAAACATAACCTTGGCTATTCACACCAATATCCAAAACCCCAAAATTGTCAACGACTGCGATCGCGTCCGGCAAGTGTTGGTTAATCTGGTTGACAACGCCATTAAGTTCACAGACACTGGCGGCGTATTTGTAGAAGTCCAGGAACTAAATCCAGACCAACTAACAGTGATGGTCAGAGATACTGGCATTGGCATCCCGGAAGCTGAATTGAAAAACATTTTCCAAGGATTTTGGCAATTAAATCAGTCTACCACACGCAGACACGGCGGCACAGGTTTAGGACTGGGGATTGTAGAAAAATTGGTCCGCTTGATGAACGGAACCATCACCGTTGAAAGTAGATTGCATGAAGGTTCAACCTTTCGCGTAGTATTGCCAAGGCAAGTTGGTT
>CAZZXJ010000192.1:0-10101 GCA_964657905.1 uncultured Stigonema sp. | reverse complement strand
CTGTATTGGGTTATCTTTAGGATTGACCAACCGCAGGAGCTTCTGCTTAATTTGAGCATCGAAAACTTCCCATTTCATTTTCGCATAAGCAGAATTTTCGTTACTCCCAGATAAGAAACCCATGGGAATTTCAAACCCGCCAGCGCTTGTCCGTCCGCCACCGAAAAAGCGCCCACTGCTATCTTGCCCAAAAGCTTCCTTGATGAACTCATCGGGGTCAAGTGTGAGTTTGGAGGTTCTTAGGGAGCCAATGACCACTTCCAGTTCTTCATCTTCATCGTGAACAATGCCGTAAACGACAGCAGTGTGGACGTTTTCTTCTGTTACGAGAAAATCTGCTGCTTGGGGAATGGCATCGCGGTCGTCATAGCGTAAGTATCCGACACCAGCAATGGAAAAGTTATTTTGCACGATGCGGTTTTTCAGCGATCGCTCAATCACATCCATGACCCGCTTGGAACGATTCGCCTGTAGTACAGCGTTCAACAGTTGAGCATCATAAAATCTACTCAGATAAGCAGCTGCCATAAAATCTTCCTCTTGCGCTTGCATCAGCCTATTTGTATCTGATCGCAAACCGTGCATTAAGGCAGTGGCGCATTTCACATGTTGACTGATGCTGCTATCTAAAGTCAGTAATCCCACCTGCAGGTATTGGGTGAAAATCGTTGCTGTTGCTCGTACATCAGGACGTATATCAACAAACTCTGACTTTAAATCTCCCTGGAGATTATGATGGTCGATGACTACCAGTAGTGGAATTCCTGCCTGTTGCACTATCGGCACTAACGCAGAAGTCGTTCCCTGGCTATCAATTAATACAAAGCCTTGGTAAGATGACAAGTCTTTGCTTTTGAGGGTTGGCAATGCCCAGCGATGGGCGGGTAAATTAGTCAGCTTGACTAGGGCAATATTTTCTTGGTGGCTCAACGTGCCAGCATAAATAATCTCACATTTGATATCGTACTGCTGAGCAATTAACTGGTAAGCCCAGGCAGAGGAGAGGGCATCAGGGTCAGGAAAATCTTGCACAATTACCAAATGCCGTTCATGTCGGTGTGCAACAAACATGTGACGCAGTTCTTCTGACTTCTGATGTGCTAACGAATGACTTCGCTGACTAACACAATTACCAGATTCACCTGTTAATGCCACAATGGACTGCTTGGATGGAACTTCAACTTGTTCATTTTCTTCTTCAGCTTCATCTGGGTTTGGGTCTAGTATCAAAGGTAAGCTCTCATACTGAGTCTGAGAAGAATTAAATTGCACAGGAAACATTTTTGTTAAGTGTGAGGATTTTGTTGGTTGTTGGTTGTTGCTCGCTGGCTCCCAAGCAACTTTTCTCCTCCAAAGGGCGCTGGCTTCCCAACCGCAGAATACACGTCCGGTTTCTCTGCTGAGAACTGCTTTGTGCAGTGTAGCCTCTCCAACGCACTGGCTCACCACTAACCAGCCAGCGATTCATTTTTTTAGCCACACATTATGATCGCGAAAATATAAAAGTGCTACCATATAGCACCTAGTACCGCAAGGCGTTCGTCAAAAGTCACTCATTCAAAAGTCAAAAGCCAAGAAAATAAGGCTTTTAATAAGATTGCATATAATCAGCTTATTTCCGCGCCCCCTGTACTAGTTTATTCTTGATCGGGATTCTTTTTATAAGTTTCTTTTAAATAAAGACGTTTTTTGCTTTTGGCTTCACAATCAATTTGGGTAATTTAGAACCAAGTTGTTTTTCTAAGCGTCACTACATGCTATATTAGCAAGGTCGATTACGAGCTTGCGTCAGCAACCCCGCTCTAGCGACATCCAAGTAATTGAGCCGCGATTCAAATCGCATTTCTGACGTGTTTTATCTCTGTCTAAAGACACAGAGTTTCCACACATACCGGATTTTTTAGAGGAAATTTTGCAAGCTGCTCTGCCAGCTTCTAGGATATAATCTCCCTGCCAAGCCTTAAGATACAGCTTGCATCGAAAAAGTATTAAGCAATACTTTTGCCAGACCAATTTTGGCTTATTTTAACCTGAGTACATATAGTCAAAGCCCAATAACATATTTTTGCCATTCTTGGTGAGTTCCACTCTTGAGGTGTTTGGTTACCTCAAAATACAGGCTGCTGTAAGGTCTGCGGGGGGGATGGCGTAATGGCATACGTGCTTCGTGGGGTGTGCGGTTTCCCTTGAAAACATTGCAGCGGACGCAGGCTGTGACAATGTTTTCCCAGGTATCCCCACCGCCACGCGATCGCGGTGTGACATGGTCTAGCGTCAATTCATCCCCGGTGTAACCGCAGTATTGACACGTATGACCGTCACGGTGCAATATATTTCGGCGAGTGAGAGGAATTTCCTTATAGGGAACACGCACATAATGGCGCAACCGGATAACGGTTGGGAGCGGAAAGTCAGCGTAGAGTTGCTTGCTATTAAACTCTACCCGCTCGGCTTTACCCTTAATCAACAAGACCACAGCTCGACGCCAGCTCGTGATATTGAGCGGTTCGTAAGAGGCGTTTAGAACTAAAACCTTCACCATTGATCAACGCTCGAAGGTATTAATTTTAAGTATAATAACACAACTATATTTGGCTTGGAGTATAAGATTAAATTATACTTCCGGATAAACTTCGTCAACTAGGGCATGCCCCATGCCCCACGCCAAGCAGTGCAACACCTATAATTGGTTGTCACAACGTGCTTGGGTGGAAATTGATTTAGCAGCGTTGTCGCACAATGTGCAGCAAGTTGTCAGGTTATTATCATCAAGCACTCAGCTAATGGCAGTAGTAAAAGCTGATGCCTATGGACATGGAGCGATAACAGTCGCTCAGACAGTGCTAGAGTCGGGAGCAAGTTGGTTAGGAGTCGCCACTGTTCCAGAGGGAATTCAATTGCGAGAAGCTGGAATCAAAGCCCCTATTTTGATTTTGGGCGCAAGCCATACAAGAGAGCAAATTCAGGCGATCGCCAACTGGGAACTTCAGCCAACACTGACAAGCACCAAGCAAGCTTTGGTATTTTCTCACACCCTAGAAGCCACTAACTGTAGTTGCCTTCTACCAGTGCATATCAAATTCGATACAGGAATGTCTCGCCTGGGTCCATCTTGGCAGGAAGCTGCTGAGTTTGTGCTCTTTGTGCAGCGGTTACCCAATCTTCACATTGCTAGTATTTATTCTCACCTAGCAACGGCAGAAAATCGGGATCAAACTGTGATGCAACAGCAACAACAACGGTTTGAGTATGCGATCGCCCAAATCAAAGCCATGGGAATAGAACCACCACTTCTGCACTTGGCAAACTCAGCCGCCACCCTCACAGAAATTGCATTGCACTACGATATGGTGCGTGTGGGTTTAGCGATCTACGGACTCTATCCTGCTGATCATTTGCACTCACGCATCGATCTTAAGCCAGTTTTACAAGTTAAGGCGCGAGTAACGCAAGTCAAAAGCATTACCTCAGGCACTGGCGTTAGCTATGGTCATCAGTTCGTTGCTGAACACGAACTCCGCCTTGCTGTGGTGGGAATTGGCTACGCCGATGGAGTTCCTCGTCATCTTTCCCAAAAAATGCAGGTATTAATTCGTGGTAAACGAATACCACAAATCGGGTCAATTACAATGGATCAGATGATGCTGGATGTAAGTAGCATTCCAGATATACAAGAAGGCGAAGTGGTTACCTTAATTGGCCAAGAGGGATCTGAACAAATCTCGGCTGAAGATTGGGCAACTCAGTTAAACACCATTTCTTGGGAAATTCTTTGTGGATTCAAGCATCGCTTGCCTCGTGTGGCAATAACCAATGACCAATGACTATTGCCACAAATAAATTGTTGTGATAACATGTTTAACTGATGCGGATGTGGCGGAATTGGCAGACGCGCTAGATTTAGGTTCTAGTACCGCAAGGTGTGAAGGTTCAAGTCCTTTCATCCGCATTTCAACTCGTTCCCGGGCTAGTGCCTGGGAATGTTTTACTAGAGACTCGGCAACTTTGCTAAATTCCTGGAGGCAGAGACTCCAGAATTGGTTCCCACGTAGAGCATGGGAACGGTTGAAGACTGGCTCTGTGAGAATAACATTACCAAAACAGGGGATGGGGTGTGGGGTGTTAGTGAAAAAGAAGAATATCCATACCCTAAAAGGTATAAAGCCCCTGCGCTCCTGTATGGAAAAAGAAAAAAGATGTGTTTCGTTCTGGCGTAGTGTACCCGTCCACGGCGTCCAAGCTTGAAACCCCTGCTTTTCTGGTGGGCAGTGCCCACCCTACGTGTATTTCAAAAATCAAATAGGAATCCTATAGTAAACCAAATTTATTATTAAGTAAAAATACTTAATAATAAATTTTTAGTTTGCAGATAAAAACGGTATTATTGCGGTTATACTCACACCAAAAGGCTGACCTTGAGGTCAATAAAGAAGTGCGGTGTGCTCTGTTGCGCTTAACCCCATAGATGAAACAAGATCGCAAGTTCTACAGACGATCTTGTTTGCGAAAAGCTGTGCCAACAAGGGAACAAAGAAATATTTGTTCTCCACAACGCGAAGAGCGAAGGCTCTTCCCGAATTGGGGTGTGGAGAAAGTACTCCGTACTCCGCACCCCGTTCTTGGTCAGTCACTTTATAGAGTCTTTACATTTTCTTTACTTATTCTGTAAAAATGCCTGATAATCTCAGTATAAGTCAGCAAATAAACTGCAACTAACCAAGTGACTGGGATTTTCTGATCTTAGAGAGAAGGGTGCTACCATCAAGCTTCGCCACAAAACTGAATTTAGACTTTTGTGTTTTTAAAGCCTTGCCAAAAATTTAACTCACACCTGTTGAATTTAGCCTAAGTAAAAGCAAAATGAGCACAACTCCTATAGGTAGCTACAAGTTTTCCCAGAAACTGCATCCACTATCTCTGTTAGCACAACTCACAAGCCGACGTGCTACAGGCTGTTTACGGGTATTTATCGAGTCATTTTCTTGGTCAATATATCTAGAGGATGGTAGACTTATATATGCATCCTGTTCGGATCGACTTTTTGATCGGCTTGATAGTCACTTAGAACGCTTAATGCAGCAATTTTCTACTCTCAACCGTGCAACTCTTATGCAGGTACGAGGCATGTTTGAAACGAACAGTGAAAATAAAATACTACCACAGGCAGATTATCAAGCTATTTGCTGGTTGGTGGATCGGGACTATATTACCCCTCCTCAAGCAGTAGTCCTGATCGATGAATTGGCGAAAGTTGTGCTGGAGTCTTTTCTAACCTTAAAAGAAGGAAGCTATGAATTTAGTAATGTAAGTCCCTTAGATGAACTTCCAAAATTCTGCCGCTTAGATATGCGATTACTAGTCGAACACTGTCAACAGCAGTTACGAAATCGGCAGCAATCTCAACTATCAGTTCCAAAACAGGAGACGAACCAAAGTTTGCCCAGATCGACAAAACAAACTCAAATAAACCTTGGAAGACAGTTGCCCAGACAAACGAATATTGATACCACGAGTAATAGTAATAACAGTAATCACAAAATTTATCAGCAATCTACCAGCAAAAATATTTATACAGTAGCTTGTATTGACGATAGCCCGACGGTTTTAAATTCCATCAACCAGTTTTTAGATGAAAACACCTTTTCAGTTGTAATGATAAACGATCCAGTCAAAGCTTTGATGCAAATTCTCCGCAGCAAGCCAGACATAATTTTACTAGACGTTGAAATGCCGAATTTAGATGGCTATGAACTATGTTCCCTGTTACGGAGGCATTCAAGCTTTAAAAATATACCAATCATTATGGTAACTGGCAGAACAGGGTTTATAGACAGAGCAAAGGCAAAGATGGTCAGATCATCAGGTTATTTGACCAAGCCTTTTACACAATCGGATTTATTAAAAATGCTGTTTAAACACATTGATTAATTTTTTAAGAAGAGGCGTTTGGTTTGTTGAGGAGACTGCGAATGACTGTCTCTGGTGTCGGCAAGGTGTGTGTACGGTCCTCCACGCCAGTCCGCCAGTCCGCTTTCTTCTGAGGTTACAGGATCACACGACACCCTCGACTTGATGCGCCACTGGGTTGGTGAAGAGAGTGCGAATGACCGCTTAGCCCGAAGAATGCGCCTCGCAGTATGCATGGTTCCCAAAGTTGAAGTAAGTGGCGTCTAATTGGCGTACGACTGGCATCAAAAATTAGTAAAGCTAACAATCGTTGTTTAGGAGATTTAAGAGTGAGTCTGACTTTGCTTGGCACAATTCTGATAGTAGAAGATTCCCCCAGTGAATTGGAATTAATGAGCCATTATCTTAAGGAAAGTGGTTACAACGTAATTAAAGCTACAGGTGCAAAAGAAGCATTGGAAAAAGCTTTGTTACACAATCCAGATGTGATAGTTACTGATGTGGTCATGCCAGGAATGAGCGGGTTTGAGTTGTGTCGTTCCCTGAAAAGAAATCCAGCTACTCAAAAAGTGCCGATTGTAATTTGCAGTTCCAAAAATCAGGAAATTGACCGTTTGTGGGCAATGAGACAAGGTGCTGACGCTTATGTAACTAAGCCTTACACTCGCGAACAGCTTCTGCGAGCTATTAAATCAGTAGCGATTTGAGTCGAGAAATGAATAGTTCAAAAATTACCCTTTCCACAAAGCAAATCCACAATAACTTGGGAGACGGCTATCTCAAGTTTCATCTCAATAGGCAGACCTCTGCTCTTTTGTCAATGAAGCACACGCAAGAAGCGATTATTGTGCCTTTCGAGGCTGTAACCTCAATGCCAAATATGCCCACCTGCATATTGGGATTAATGAATTGGCGAAGTCGCATAATTTGGGCAATCGATCTCCCAAGGATGCTGAATCTAGAAAACTTAGAGAATAGGCTCAGGCAGTATAACGTGATAGTTATCAGAGTGGAATCAGTCCTGTTGGGCTTAGTTGTGCAAGATATCAAAGGTACAGCTAAGTTAATGCCTGATGATATTCGCTCTCCTCTAGGCCACATTGCCTCTAGTTTAGTTCCATACTTACGTGGCTGCGTTATTCAAGAAAAAGAAATATTGCTCGTATTAGATGCACAAGCTATTGTTGTCGCTTCTATTCTCCGTAGTGATTAGGGTGTACTACTAAAAAATTCATTTTTAGTGCTTTTATTTACCACCTCCAACAAAATTACTTTATGATTAATAAAACTGATAGAGCGAAGAGTAGTGATCCTCAAAATGAGGCATCACTTAATTCATCTCAAAAAATAGTCAAAGTAAGACTTCTTGAAGATCCTCATAATGAAAATGCTCTTAATTCTCCCAGGAAGCGAGCAGGGGGAAGTTTTAATAAGCTGAGCTTAAGTACCAAAGCAACAATATTGGCGATCGCGCTCGGCACTCTGCCATTACTAGGAATTGGCACACTCGCTTATCAAGTTGCCAGCCAATCAATTAGCGATAAAATTGCCCAAACTCAAGAAGCTGAAGCCAAAGATTTAGCAGACAAGGTAAACCGTTTCATGATTGAACGGTATGCAAACATTCAGAGTCTAGCTAATCTGCCGATTCTGAGTGAATCTAGTAATCTCAAGGAAAAACAAGCAATACTAAACAAGTTTAAAGATAGTTATAAGGTCTATGACAGCATTGGCGTTTTCGATTTAAAAGGTGATCCCATTGTCCTCACCCAAGGCGACGCCCCAAGTAATCACAGCGATCGCAATTACTTTCAGGCAGTACTGCAAAGCGATCATCGTTTGATAACTCAGCCTGAAGTATCAAAAGAAACAAAAGATCCCAGTGTTTACACGGTTGCGCCTGTCAAAGATTCTGTTACAGGTAAAACCGTTGCCATAGTCCGAGCGCGTATGCCTGTAAAATTTCTCGAAAATGTGATCCAAAATTATGCAGCAGATGGGCAGGAATACTTTTTAAGCGATAGCTCTGGGAAAGTTTTTGTGGCATCAGAAAAGAATCAAATAGGTAGAAATACTACAAAAGATTTTCCTGGTTTAGATAAACAGCAAGGGACAAAAGAAGATGCTTTGATCACAACTCACACATTTGACAATAAAGAGTATTTGGTAAGCTCTGCCTCCAAAACATTAGAAGGTTTACCAAACTTAAAATGGCAAGTATTGCTGGCTACAGATACAGCAGCTGCATTTGAGCCGCAAAGAGGATTGCTACTAACAATAGCGATCGGCACAGGACTGACAGCATTAATCGTGGCTCTGATCGCTGCATGGTTAGCTAAACGTGCTACAAAACCAATTGTGGATGCTACAAGAGCAGTGGCAAGACTAGGGCAAGGTGAACTTAACACCCGTCTAGAGGTGGAATCAGAAGACGAGTTAGGCGTCTTGAACGCCAACATTAACCACATGGCAGCACAATTACAGACTCTATTAAAAGAAAAAGAATTGGATGCTGAAAGAGTAAAGTCACTTGCAGAAATTACCCTACGTACTCGCAGAAGCCTCAAAGCCGAAGATATTTACAAAACAGCAGCAAAAGAAGTTCGCCAAGCCCTGAAAACAGACCGGGTAGTCATCTATGAATTTAATCAAGATACCTGGGATGGGGTAGTCGTTGCCGAAGCGATTACGGCTGGGCTACCAAAAATGTTGGGAGTAGAAATCGATGATCCCTGTTTTCGCGATCGCCATGTAGAAACATACAAAGATGGTCGAGTGCGAGCAATCAACAACATTTATCAAGATCCAATTCTCAGCAATGCAGGTTGTTACATCACAATGTTGGAAAAATTTGCAGTCAAAGCCATTTTGGTTGCACCAATTATTTCCTCTGAACAACTTATAGGCTTAATAATTGCTCATCATTGCGACAGTCCCCGGATTTGGCAACAAGCTGAAATTGATTTGTTTAAACAGTTAGCAAATCAAATCGGCTACGCTTTAGAGCAATCAAAGCTGATAGAGGAGTTACAAAAAGCAAGGGCTGTAGCGGAAAAATCATCCGACGAAGAACGGCAACAAAAAGAAGCCATACAAATGCAACTCCTAGAACTGCTGAGCGAGGTAGAGGGTGCAGCTGGTGGCGACTTGACAGTGCGTGCTGAAGTCACCGCCGGAGAAATTGGCACAGTCGCCGACTTTTTCAATTCTATTGTCGAAAATCTGCGAGATATTGTTACCCAAGTAAAAGAAGCTGCTACCCAGGTGAACCGAGCGATTGGCGCTAACGAAGGAGCCATCCGCCAACTAGCAGAGGAAGCACTCTCTCAAGCAGCAGAAATAAACCTCACCCTAGATGCTGTTGATGACATGACCCATTCCATGCAAGCGGTAGCCTCTAGCGCCCAGCAAGCAGCCACAATAGCCCAGAGTGCTTCTCGCACTGCCAAAAGAAGTGGACAAGCCATGGATTTGACAGTACAAAATATCTTGCATCTGCGCGAAACCGTTGGCGAAACTGCCAAGAAAGTCAAACGGCTAGGAGAATCTACTCAACAGATTACCCGCGTGGTGGCATTGATTAACCAAATTTCCATGCAAACCAATTTGTTAGCGATCAACGCCGGCATTGAAGCGGCGCGTGCAGGTGAAGAAGGTCAAGGGTTTGCCGTGGTTGCAGAAGAAGTTGGGGAACTAGCAGCGCGGAGTGCGGCGGCGACCAAAGAAATCGAACAAATTGTGGAGAACATCCAACGGGAAACCAGCGAAGTCGTGGCGGCGATGGAACTGGGAACTACGCAGGTTGTGGAAGGTACGCGCATCGTAGAGGATGCTAAGCAAAGTCTGAGTCAGATATTAGAGGTTTCCCGCCAAATAGACTCTTTGGTGCAGTCGATTTCCACCACCACCACATCTCAAGTGCAAACATCGCAAACAGTCAGATCTTTGATGAAAGACATCGCCGTTGTGTCACAACGCACCAGCACCTCTTCCCATCAAGTTTCCGAATCTTTGCAACAAACTCTGGAGATTTCGCAACAGTTGCAAGAGACTGTTGGTACGTTCAAAGTGAATTAAGTCATTTGTCATTTGTGCACTGCGGACTATAACCTATACTAATGACCAATTTCCCAATGACCAATGACCCCAAAAGAAATGTGCCTGATATTACAAATAGAAACTGCTACCACCTCG
>CAZZXJ010000191.1:0-10103 GCA_964657905.1 uncultured Stigonema sp. | reverse complement strand
AACCAATGACCAATGACAAAAAAAGAGGGATGAGCCTGCTACCGCTGACCAATCCCGTCTGCCGATCCTTAAAGAGAGGAGAACACTGAAGAATAATATAATCTTGGTTGAGAATAAATGTCAATAAGTAGTGATTGTGTTCATTTTAGCTGTCAGCAGTACGCAGGAAAGAGTATCATGATGATTCAGTTGTTATACAATAGAAAAAAGCCTGATTCCGGCTATGACGCTACAACTGCGTGTTTACGTTCCATCCCATCCATTAATTAAGCACTGGCTGGCAGTCGCCCGTGATGCTGATACGCCTTCAGTATTATTTCGCAGTGCAATGACAGAATTGGGACGCTGGTTGACTTATGAAGCGGCTCGAGAGTGGTTGCCGACTCAAGAGACAACAGTACAGAGTCCCCTGGACTCCTGTCCTGCAACTTTAATTGATCCAAGAGTGCCAGTGGCAGTAGTGCCGATTCTGCGGGCAGGGCTGGGATTATTAGAGGGAGCACAGACGTTGTTGCCCTTGGCATCGATTTACCATCTTGGCTTGGAGCGAGATGAAAAAACACTGCAACCTCTGTGTTACCTGAACAAATTACCCGAAAAACTTGACCCCCAAACACGGGTGTTAGTTACCGACCCCATGCTGGCAACGGGAGGGTCGATTATGGCTGCCATGGCAGAATTGACACAGAGGGGTGTTGAGCCAATAAACACGCGAATTGTTTGTGTAGTGGCAGCACCCCTAGCTTTGCAAAAACTTAATGCGGCTTATCCGGGTTTAATCGTTTACACTGCTACCATCGACCAAACAGTTAACAGTCAGGGATTTATTGTACCAGGATTGGGAGATGCAGGCGATCGCATCTTTGGGACTTAAGCTAGTATGCAGCTAGGACAACATCCAAGGTACAACGTTTCTTCAAAACGGTAAAGATATGAGTCAGCGAGATGGTTTTGCTAGTGGTTTTTTCGCCGGAGCCATTTTCGGCAGTGTAGTTGGTGGTATTGTGGGTACACTTGTAGCTTCTCGACGCGATCCAGAACTAGCAGCAGAACAAGAGCGTCACATGAGCGCCGGTTCCATAGAAGCTAGAAAAGCATCTACCTCGAAAAGACGTCAGATGAAAGCTTCTGACAGTGAGGGCATGGAGATGGAAACGGCGAGGCGATCGCTAGAAGATAAAATTGCCCAGCTTAATGCCACAATTGATGAAGTGAGACAGCAACTGGGGAATGTGAATGGCAATTCTAGTCAGTAACTTAATCAGCGCCACTCGTTACGCGATGATCTACGCTAGATCTCAGCTTGAGACTCCAGCAAGTGCTATTGGCATTGTGTCATTAATAATCATGGTAAATGCGTAATCCGCATGCGCCATGACATATGCTCATTTAAAATTAATAATAAGAACGTTTTTGAAACCTACTAGGAAACTCTAAGAACCATGAATTTACTAATTACCACACTGATTACTTTCATACAGATTTATAATATCCTGCTGATTATTAGGGTTCTCTTAACATGGTTCCCCAACATTAGCTGGTATAACCAACCATTTGCCGCTTTGAGCCAGATCACCGACCCTTATCTGAATCTGTTTCGTTCCATCATTCCCCCGTTAGGCGGTATGGATTTTTCACCGCTCTTAGCCTTCTTGGTACTCCAACTCGTAGGCAGCTTTCTCGCTAGCATAGCTCCTCACGTGGCATTGGTTCCGGGGATTTGATTTTTAACCAAGAAGTAAGTAGTCATAATTACCACTCGCTTCTCCCAATTCCTCGCCGCTGCGCGAAGGCTCGAAGTCAAAAGTCAAAAGTAATTAATTCTTAATTTTGACTTTTGACTTCTCCCTTGGGGGCTTTTGACTACTTTCATCCTTACCTACGAACTTGAGCGCTAAATCCAGCTGCTTTAAACTGCTTCAGCTTCAATGGGGTAGGTTGATTCGCAGGGACAGAAATTCTCAATTTAAAATCGCTGATACCGGGCGGCACTTCTTCAATTGAACCAAGACGAGTACGGTTTTGCATAACTGAGTCATCGTTAGCATCATAGATCCGCCCAAAAATATCTGCATCATAGACGGTTTTGTTGGTGGCGTTTTCAGTTTTGCCAGTGACAATAAAGCAGTGAGCTGCCATGGCACTACCACCACTAGTTACAGCTCCTTGTGCCAGTTCTAGTGGACACTCTTTATAGGAAAGATTAGATAATTTAATTTGTGTCAGCGCTACAGCGGGGGGAGTAAACACCCACAATATAACCCCAATAACACAGGAAAACAAAATAACCGTGAGTGAGCACAACCGCATAAACGATACCGTGAATGAATTTAACAATAGTTAGTGGTTAGTCGTTAGAGTATTCCAACTAAAAAAGTGCCCTGTTTTTCTTGTGGGGTGGGCATCCTTGCCCGCCCAATTGGCAGGCATAGAAAGCCTGCCACCACAAGATTGGATCATTTATTTATTGGAATACTCTTAGTAAAAAAACCAACAACCAACAACTAACAACTAGTAAACTTTAAACCCAGCATACCCTGAATTAAACCCTACGAGGGTTGAAGTAGAGACGCGATCTGGCACTTCCTGCCGCAACGCTGACGTGTCTCGACAATTTTTGTAATAATTAGAAAATAAAACCCTCAATTGCTATATAACTTATGAGTCCAGATGAGATTGAAGTAGCACTGCAAGCAGCCTTTTATCGTTGTGATGCAGCCAGCTGCCCTCTCACTGATACCCAGAAAGAGATACTACTGCAAGTGGTCAAGCACAAGCAAATTAAGGGAAACTCTAATGCTGGTGTGTCAAATATTGACAATCCCTTGGACGAACTTACCGCAGAGGAATTACAAGGATTTTTACAATTCGTCAAAGCACAGGAGGAACAAGATTGCTCCTGGAAAGCGCAATTACTGAACGACTGGCTGCATGAAAATGACTCTGGAACAGTACAATTTATCCGCAAGCGTTACGGTTTGCAGTGGCTGAATCGCGTTGAGGCAGATCATTTTGATAAATATTTTATTAAGAATGCACTCACCCTCAAGGTAGGCGATCGCATAGAAGTTTGCAATGCGTTGTGGGAATGGGTACAAGAAAATGGTCCCTGTCAGCCAGAATGGTTTTGCTGCACAGTAATTCAGGTTGATGAACTTAGCAATGGTGATTATTCCTCTACTACTTGTATTATTCGCTTGCTAACGGGTGCTGAGTACGAAATTCAAGGAATCTACGAATGGAATCAGTATAATTGGCGCTGGCCAAGGAATGATGAATGATGAATTATAAATTATGAAATTCATCATTCATCATTCATCATTTAAGGTGCTGTCGCAGTGTTTGACGCATCACGTCTACAGGAATTGGCAACTCCAACCAAATTTTTAATGCTGCTGCTCCTTGTTGGACTAGCATTTCCAGTCCATTGATCGCAATTGCACCCAACTGCTGCGCCTGTTGGAGAAATTTTGTGGGATGAGGAGTATATATCAAATCGTAGGCGATCGCCCCAGACGGTAACTGCGCCATTTCCTCTGCACTCAAAGGCGACTCCTCAATTTTGGGATGCATTCCAATGGGAGTTGTGTTTACCAGCAGGTGAGCTTGCGGAATTAACGAGGGTAATGAGTCCCATGTGTGGACGTACAGATTAATTGCTAACGGTGAATTGCTCCAACTATTACGGAATTGTTGTAAATTCTGCATACTGCGCCCAACCACATGAATTTCAGCACAACCTAGCTGAGTACAACCTGCGACAACCGCCCGCGCCGCGCCACCATTGCCTAAAATCACTGCTACTTTCTGGCTCCAATCTTGGTCGTCTCTCTTTTGCAACGGCGCGAGAAACCCTTCTATATCAGTGTTTGTGCCTATCCATTTGTTATTTTTGCGACTAACAGTGTTGACTGCTCCTACGGCTTGGGCAATTGCTTCTATTTCTGATAACAAAGGCAATATCGCCTGCTTGTGAGGAATTGTGACGTTAAAACCCACAACACCAATGGCGGTAAAACCTTGGATGGCTGTTTGTAAATTCTGTGGTTCTATTGGGAAGGGGATATAGACGTAATCTAGTCCTAAGTGGGTGAGTGCCGCATTGTGCATCACTGGCGATAGGGAATGTTCTACTGGATGTCCAATGACTCCTAGTAGTTTGGTTTTTCCTGTAATTAAGTTAGTCATTGGGCATGGGGCATGGGGCAAATGACAAATGACAAATTTAGCGGATGCTTTCGTTAGACTTATTAAAGTTAATTAACATTTCGTAATATTATGCAGGTAACTACAGCCCCCTCTACAATCCCTGTTCCTGGTAAATACTGGCAGTGGCGAGGGCATAACGTTTACTACGTGAAGGCGGGAGAGAAACAATCGCAGCGTCCTCCATTGCTGTTGGTACATGGGTTTGGTGCATCTACAGACCACTGGCGAAAGAATATCACAGGATTGTGTCATGATTTTGAAGTGTTTGCGATCGACCTTTTGGGATTTGGACGTTCAGCAAAACCTAAATTAGAGTATAGCGGGGACTTGTGGCGCGACCAGTTGAACGACTTTATCACTGAAGTGATTGGTCAAAAAGCCGTGTTAGCGGGCAATTCTCTTGGTGGCTATAGCAGTTTGTGTGTTGCTGCACAGCGTCCTGATGCGGCGGCTGGTTTAGTGTTGCTCAATAGTGCTGGTCCGTTTAGCGAAAACCAACCTTCTGTTGAACCTGAAGCGATGCAAACTGAAATTCAGCCTTCGAAGCAGAATGAACAGTTACAAAAACTATTGGGTGACATTGCTAAATGGATTTTTCAGCAACCTTGGGGACGTTTTCTGTTGTTCCAGTACGTGCGACAACCTTGGGTAATTCGCCAAACCCTAGAGAAAGTTTATCTTGACAAAAGTGCAATTACAGACCAACTAGTAGAAGAAATTTATCGCCCTGCTTGCGATTCAGGTGCTGTTGATGTGTTTACTTCTGTGTTTAGCACAAACCAAGGGGAAAAAGTTGATGTGCTGCTCAAGCAATTAGCTTGTCCGATGTTGCTATTGTGGGGAGAAGCTGACCCTTGGATAAATGCAAGAGAACGTTCAAAGAAGTTTCGGCAATACTATCCTCAACTGACAGAATATTTCCTAATTGCGGGTCATTGTCCTCATGACGAAGTACCAAATCAGGTCAACCCGCTGCTGCGTGATTGGATTTTGTCTATGACCATTGGTAAAGGCTAAGGGGCTTGGGAAGCAGCAAGTGATGAGGACTGGCTGAATAAGTAGTTGTGCAAAATTAAATATATATTTGTCCGCCGCGAGTGGAGGGTAGCGGAACGTAGACCCCGAAGGGGGCTTCTCTCCGGGTAGCAATCGCTTCTGTTTTGGAGATTGCTTCGCTACATTACCCAGTCGCTCGCGGCGGACATAAATAATTTTGCGTAAGCACTTATGGAAGCAATACTGGCATCTGTAGACGCCCCTGCTTCCGCGAACCGTAGGCTAGGAAATTAGATGGCGAGAGGAGATATTCTCCTGGTTAGTTTGCCAGAGTCGGATCAGCGAGAGGCAATGCATAGTTTGTCGTTTCTGTCAATGCGCAAGTCCTAATTCATCTGATCATCAAATTGGCATCAAGCTATTCTCATAAATTCTACATAATTTTTTAATGTAGATTTATGAAGATCTTAGAAGATAACGCAATAAAATTTAGTTATTAGAATGATTAGTTTGACCGTCAGTCATCAGGTTGAGAGTCTAATAGCTATTCAGATTGACGCGGAACAGGGTAATTTAGTACCTTTTGTACCTTTTCTGCCCAATGAGATGCATTTCATCCCAAATAGGTAACCAAAAATCACGCTTGCACAATTCTACCTAATTCCAGAGTAGGGGATACCGCGTTCAAGACATACATAACGCACTTCATAAATGAAGAAGAAAATGGCAATCAAGGTGAACTATTCATCATTCGCAATGCTGGCAACATCATCCCCCCTTATGGTGCCACGATTGAATATGCTATTCAAGCTTTGAGTATCAAAGACATTATGGTTTGTGGACACTCCGATTGTGGAGCCATAAAAGGGTTATTGCAACTGAATACCTTACCTCAACAGATCCCTCTACTCTTCATCACCTGCTCCGACTCCCACATTGGCCCGAATCGCTGCATACCACGTTAATAACGTTATTGTGAGTTTGAACAGATGAGTCACTCAAAATTTACTAATAACTTGAAACTGTTAAAACGGTTTCTACGCTGGAACAAGAATTCGTTTACACGAAAGTATCACCTCTACACTGGTGAAAACCTGAACTGGTTTCAAGTAATTTTACGACTTGAAAAGTCAATTCTTCCCGTGATTTTTCCCGCAGTACTCTTTTATGGTGTATATGGTTTTTTAGTATCATTACTCCACCATTTTGAGTTCCCCACAGCATTCCCAGAGAAGAGTGGTGTCCTTACGGGTAGCGTCGTGAGTTTCAATCTTGGCTTGACTTTGTTATTAGTTTTCCGGACGAATACAGCTCATGATCGATTTTGGGAAGCTCGTAAACTATGGGGATCTTTAGTCAATACGGTTCGTAACTTAGCTCGTGACATTTGGATAGTAGTTAAAGAGCAGTCACCGCAGGAGCGAGTAGAAAAAGAGGCAACACTCAGGCTAGTAGTTGCTTTTGCGGTCGCCATGAAGTTACATCTAAGGGCAGAGCATCTAAACGATGAGTTAGCGTCATTGATGTCCTCATTGCAATATTTCAGGCTCAAAGATATAAATCATCCCCCATTAGAAATTGCCTTCTGGATTGGGGATTATTTGCAGTATCAGCATGACCGTAATTGTCTAAATATCTATCAGCTAAGTACCTTACATAAGTTGGTAGATGAATTGGTAAATATTTTGGGTGGTTGTGAACGCATTTTGAAAACGCCACTGCCCTTGATATATTCCGTTAGACTCAAGCTATTGGTGTTAATTTATTGCCTTTTATTGCCTTTTGAATTAGTTGGTGGGTTGACTTGGTGGACAGGCATAATAACAGCTTTGGTAAGTTTCACCTTATTAAGTATTGAAGAAATTGGCGCTGAAATCGAAGAACCTTTCGGCCGAGAACCAAATAACCTACCCTTGGATGTGATTTGCAACACAATGCTACGCAATGTTGAAGAGTTAATCACGTTTGCTCCTAGCAGTTCTCTTTCCTGCCGACTATAAGCCGATACATCAGGATATGAATGACATAATTTCCCGTCATTTTGGACATTACCTACCGTCAACCTATGTAGAGACCGAAGATGCAACGTCAAGACACGTGTAAATCTCCACTGCCTCTACTGGAACCGTATTGGACTATACCGCTAGTGGGCAAGGGGATTACGCGATCATAGATCATGCCACAAAACACCAAAACCTGGTCAAGGGTGACCAGGTTTTTTTGAACTTATTACTGTTCAAGTAGTGACAGTTAAGAAACAGAAAGATTCAACAACTAAGGTGGACAGGACTATGAGCAAACGGCAGCATATTCATGTTTTTCCGCTTTGGGATTTGGCGATACCTTCTTACTCTGAGGCTATGCCACTTAAATATCGCTATGCTGAGATTTGCTTGGGCTGATGACGGGGGACATCAAGTCATTTGCCCTCTTTGGTTTGGTTGTGTCTTTTTGGTGTCCTACTTATAAAGTTATCATCGTGATGAGAAGTAGCAACCCTTTTTTTACTTAAGTTTACACGTTGTTGAACTTCTCAATAAACGTGCAGATTTTGTGAAAATTTCTGCCGATATTAACCCCACTCCCACATGACTGCATTGTCGTCTAGATGGTCGGTGACGATACGTCCAATGGCGTCAATTTCTTGAAGTTCAGTAGCAGAAAGTTTAACAGCAGCTGCTTGTGCATTTGCTGTGGTTTGTTCAGGATGACGCGCACCTGCGATCGCCTGAGTTTGAGGTTGGGCAATTAACCATGCCAGCGCTAATTGGGCTAAGGTACAATTATGCCGCTCAGTAATAGGGCGCAGTTTTTCCAAAGCTTGTTGAGCGCGTTCGTAGTTTTCTCCCTGAAACAGCTTATTCTTAGCACGGTTATCTTGTGGGTCAAATTTATGACCTGATCCAAATTTACCTGTCAACAATCCCTGAGCAAGAGGTGAGTAGGCAAGGATGGAAATATTGTTTTCTATACAATAAGATACTGCATCTTTTTCTACCTGTCGCCAAAACAGAGAGTAAGGTGGTTGTAAACTATCAATACGTCCGTACTTTGCTGCTTCTTCCAATTGGGCGCCAGAAAAATTGGAAACTCCGATCGCCCGAATTTTCCCTTGATCTTTCAGGTGGTTTAAAGCGCTGATTGTCTCCTCAATGGGGACAATTTCACTCTTGAACGAACCAGAGGGCCAATGAATTTGGTAAAGGTCGATGTAGTCGGTTTTGAGGTTTTTTAGGGAGCGATCGCAAGCTTCAATCACCTGATCGTACTTCAGGTGGTTGGCAAAAACTTTTGTGGCATACTCTACAGAATCACGCACATCAGATACAGCCTCAGCAACAATTTGCTCTGAGTGTCCGTCACCATAGACCTCAGCAGTATCAATAGTGGTGATCCCAGCTTCAAAAGCTGCGCGGATGGCTTTAATCGAGTCAGCATCATCAATTCCCACCCACATTTTTTTACCAGCTTGCCAAGTTCCCATGAGGATGGGTGTGATTTCCACGTCCGATTTACCTAAGCGTCGCTTTTCCATGCTTAAATCCTTACTAATTTACAAGGGAGTCAGGAGACAGGAGAATTAACCGATTCTGACTCCTGGGTTCTAGTGTGATATTTTTCAAGGTTCACCTACTTAATGCTTTCTTAAGCTATCGCACCACAGAGACTGGTGTTCCGACACTCACCTTATGGAATAAATCCTCAACATCCTTGCTGTACAATCCGAAATAATTCATTTCCTAAGATAGTGTCATAGTATATGGGTCTTGGCGTCAAATGAAATCAGAGTGAAAGTAGATGTTTATGCAAGAATCGACTAAAACCGTTCATGCACTCAAAGAATGGACAACTGCCGTTAACGCCTTGGAAGTGGGTAAAACAATTATGCTCCTGCGCAAAGGCGGTATCCACGAAAGAGGTGGACGTTTCCAAGTTGCCCATGAAGAGATTTTGCTCTATCCGACTTACGAACATCAACAGCCGTTCCTCCTCAAGCCTGAGTATGCTAATCTTGTATGTCCGGTGACACCAGGCTGGCGTCCAGAAACAGTTAGTATAGGTAGTTGGGCGTCTATTACCGATATTTTCCCAGTCACGCAGGAGTCAATTGTCAGCGCCTTGCTCCCATTCCATATTTGGAACGAGTATTTTATTAGCGATCGCCTAAAATGGAAACCGCGTCAGCCACTGTACATACTGCTGCTACGAACTTACAAACTACCCCAAGTCCAGGAAATTCCCTATCGCGCCGAATACGGTGGCTGTAAGTCATGGATTGATTTAGCAGAGGTGATTGACTTGCACCTATCACAACCAGTTTTATCTAACTCTGCCTACACCCAGCTAGTAGCAGAGATTCGCAGCGTCGTCAACGATCAGTTATATGCCCCATGCACATAACATAGAAGAGGCAAAAAAAGTAGTTATACATACATACATATTCGGGAACCACAGATAAGATTAGATAAACACAGACCTTTTTTGTCCATTTTTATCTTTTTTATTTGTGGTTCCTTCTACTTGAGTCATAGGTATGGAATTTTTCAGGAGAGAAATCTTGGGCAAAAAAAGTACCCCAAATGGGTGAGATTGGACTTGACAAAAATTAATAAAAGTGCATATCAAGCAAAACACAAAGGAGTTTGCCATGTATCAACAAATGTGCTGGTTATCTAAGTCTGACGATGGAGAGAAAATTTTGCATTTGCAGACTGCACCTAATCAACCTTGGCGTCCTTACACAGCTTGTCCACAATATGCAGTACCAGATTACCAAATACCCGGCGGTTCTAAAGGTTGGGCAACTTACCAAAAGCTGTTAAAAGCAGGTTGGACTTTGGTCCCCAGCTCACGGGCAAACGAGTTTTCTTCATCAGTTGTTAGTTGTTAGTTGTTAG
>CAZZXJ010000190.1:5272-10113 GCA_964657905.1 uncultured Stigonema sp. | reverse complement strand
TGTATAGCCGCGATTTCTAATCGCCGGGTATATTTGCAAAGGTGAGATGCTCCCATTTTCTTTTCCATAAATAAATCGCTAAGTGTGGCAGTCTAGTTGCTCTGCGACCATTAATTACGAATTACGAATTATCGCGTTCCGAATTATCTAGTTTGCTACTCCCTAAAACCCAAACGCTCACGATGCTTAAAGAATAAGTGCTGCATTCCTTGAGTGTAAGGCAGCAACAAAGCCTTCTGTTCTGGGTTTACACGACTGATAACTTCATCCGCCAATACTTGACACCATTTTTCCGTCACTTCCCATTTAATTTCCACACCTTCTACAACCATCACACATAAAGGAAGTAGTTCCGCCTCTATAGGTGCTAGACTACTTTCTAAAAAGCATAACCATAGGTAGGCTTGGAACATAGTCAGGTCGCGAATGCAAGAGTGTGTTACCTCTGGATCGTTCAACTCTCCCCTACGGCTACGATAATTGGGGAACAAATTAATAAGTCGGTGGTAAACAGCTTGGGCAATCTCTCCTGCGGCTGGTAACATTTGCTCTACAAGGGTAAAGGTTGGCGAACCTAACTCATGTTTAGCAGCAGCAAAGCAGACTCGTTGCCAAGGCATAGCAACTTGCTCTTCCACAAACTTCAAGTAAGGAACGAGCAGTACTTTCTCTTCATGTGTCAGCTTTTTTAAAATTAGTTTGTTACTAAAGTTCAACTGCGTAGTCATAAAGCCAAGCGATCGCCAGTCCTTGGATACTAAGTGTTGCTCTTGAAATACCATTAATATTGGTTCCAGGGCATATGCTAGCTCATTGATCGCTGGCATCTTCCATCTAGAAAGAGAATTATCCTCACCTCCTACTGTCGGTGAAGCGTCGTCACTTAAGAAATGCTGTTGGTAGACCAACAGTAGCTTTTTGTAAACTCGGAAGGCAAACTGAGTTATACGCCTTGCCTCACTTAAATCTAAAATATTAGATATATAAGTATAGAGGGTTTTGGTTTGTATCCATGCCATCTGGCAGTTAACATCTAAAACATTATCCTTCAGTTTAGCGGCAGTTAAGGCTCGACCTTTTAGTGAGTCTGCTTCCTGCAATGCATATAAGGGTAGAGAGGATAAGTCAGGTGCATAACGCTGTGCCCAAAGGTTGAGCAAGCATTCAACAGAGGGAGTTTTAATAGATTGAGAGGTTATTAGCATGAATTTTCCTATGTAATTTTTTGTGAATTTAATACATAAACGTGCTTTGTATGGTTTAGCCTGCTGCCTCGGCCATCTTGTGAATGCATTTTATTGCTGAATACGTTTAATTACTTATTTTCCACCCAAAAACCGCTAGATATTCGCCCTCGGTTTCAGTAAACGTACTACAGCAACATAGTCCGATACTAGAATTTACACAAACTTTAAAAATAGTCAGGAATATTTTACTGATTTTTCCTTAGTAAAAATAGTCCCCATGAGATGCGTTACACTGCGTTAACGCACTCTACAAATTTAAGATTTAATTATTAAATCAGCTTGTAACCTATAATATGATGTCCGCTTAATTACTTATAAATAAAAAATAGGTTCGTACTTGCCTTATTATAAGTGTTCACCCGGACATGATATAATACAATGTTTTCAAAAATAAAATTTACACAAACTTTAAAAATATTCAGGAATATTTCACTATTTCTACTTAGTAATAAATAGTTTATTCAAGTTAGTATGTATAGAAGATTTTTTATAACAGAAATGCCGAAAACCCCTGAGAAGTAGGACGCTTTGCGTGCGAACTTCGTACTTTAGGCACAACGTCCTTGTTACAAGCCCTCTTTCCGCCACGCACAGCGTTCCTGCGCTACGCGATTTATTTATGGGGTTTTGACTTTTGACTTCGCCCCTTTGGGGCGCGTATTGTATCTTTCTGTAGTTTTGCACACAGAAGGATACAAATTGGTTTTTTATTGTAATAGTGGGCGGTAAGTCGAGCCACAAGTTTACAACAAAAGATCTCTGTCAAAGGAAGCAGCAAGCACCTGAGTAATTTACCAATGATCTGTAGCGAATGCTATTGCATTGAGGGTGGTCTTAGCTTGAGCAAAACTGCTAGATCCTCCTAAGCATTCAGCCGTCAGCCCTCCGTTGTGACAATTGTTAACACCATTCACGCCCTTACCTGCTGACCGCTAATAGCTAAATGCTGATAAATCCTCCTACAGCACCGTTACTATTCTTTTATTCCGATTACTGAAGTTTTATTGCTGTTGTAAAAATCACTTTATCTTCACTCTTCTTGCCTCTTAATCTTTTATAAAGTAGAGCGAAAGTATTGCTATTTTTTTCTAATACCATGATAATCTCTTTCCAATCAATGGTAAACAGGGTAAAATACACAATTCTTTTTGGAGTCATGACAAATAGAATTTTCAAATCATATTGCATTTTAGGAAAATTCGTTATATTTTCTTATTATAGGGGCAAATAATATCATTGAAAGTCCGAATAACCTCAAGGATCTTTAAGTAAATTTACTTAAAGATTATTTGACTTTAATTAAACTCAAGCAGTAGCCGAAATATGTTTTTGTTTGTTAAAGCAAAGATTCCAAACTTTCAAATGAAAAAACGAATCACCTAAAAATAGGTCTTATGTGACTCCAAAAAATTATGTTACTACTTAAGGTGAAAATACACGAATTGAATTCACCAAAAGGGTAGATAACAAAAAGCAAATAAATGTCAATAAACCTGCAAAAAAAATGAGCAGCTAGATTTGTTGTTGCTGCGCTAATTTTTCTCCAGTTTATATCTGTTATCCCCCCAAATACACATTGTTATGATGAGAATAGCACCAAGCAATATCCTATGAATGGGCTGTTACCACCAACTCACATTTACTAAAAAAAAGGAGCTATTTAGGCAATGCAGTTAGACGACCTGATCAGAAATAAAAATATAGAGAACCAGGCATGGGAGGCACTAGAAAGGACTATTATCTACTATCAAGGACGCCCCGTTGGGACGGTAGCTGCCTATGATGTATCGGTGGAAGCGCTTAATTACGACCAGTGCTTTGTCCGGGATTTTGTATCTTCTGCCCTAATTTTTTTGATTAAAGGCAAAACAGAGATTGTCCGTAATTTCTTAGCAGTCATCTTAAAGTTACAGCCCAAAGAACGACAATTGGATGCTTATAAGCCTGGTCGAGGTTTAATGCCAGCTAGCTTTAAAGTAGTATTAGTTCAGGGGCAAGAATATTTAGAAGCTGATTTTGGTGAACAGGCGATCGCTAGAGTTACACCCGTTGATTCCTGTTTGTGGTGGCTTATTTTATTGCGTGGTTATGTAGTCGCCACAAAAGATTTTTGTCTGGCTCATCAACCTGAATTCCAACAAGGTATCAGGTTAATTATGGAGCTCTGCTTGGCGACTCGGTTTGATATGTATCCTACACTGTTGGTTCCAGATGGCGCTTGTATGATTGACCGTCGTATGGGTATCGCTGGGCATCCTTTGGAGATTCAAGTTCTATTTTTTGCTGCATTGCGTGCTGCTCGCGAGTTGCTGATTGAGCAAGAAAATGAAGATATTGTTGCAGCAATTGATAACCGCTTGCCTCTTTTATGTGGTCATATTCGCCAGCATTATTGGATAGATATGAATCGCCTAAATGCAATTTATCGCTTCAAAAGTGAAGAGTATGGTAAGACAGCTGTGAATCTCTTCAATATATATGCAGATTCTCTTCCATATTATGAATTGGACAAGTGGTTGCCAAAAAAAGGTGGTTATCTAGTCGGTAATGTCGGACCATCGCAGCTGGATAGTCGCTTCTTTGCACTGGGAAACTTGATGGCTATCATTTCAGACCTCGCCACGGAGGAGCAGTCGCAAGCGATTATGACTCTCATTGATGAACGATGGGAGGATTTAGTGGGAGATATGCCAATGAAAATCTGTTTCCCAGCTTTAGAAAACGAAGAGTACAGAATTATTACTGGATGTGACCCCAAAAATATAGCTTGGTCGTATCATAACGGTGGAAGTTGGCCAGTCTTAATGTGGATGTTGGTAGCAGCATCTGTTAAAACCCAGAGAACAGATCTTGCACAAAAGGCTATTGAAACTGCACAAGCACGCCTATGTGATGATGAATGGCCTGAGTATTACGATGGTAAGAGGGGGCGACTGATGGGGAAACAAGCTAGGAAATATCAAACCTGGACAATTGCTGGTTTCTTATTGGCAACAGAACTGATCAAAAACCCCACTCATTTACCATTAATTAGTTTTGAGGAATTATCCCCAGAACTTGTCTCTAGAGCGTGTGAGTTTGAATTTAACAGTGTTGACACAATACTCTTTGGTTAACTTGCGGCTCAATGTCGGCGTCTATAATAGAACGTAGAATTTCATTGCCCCCTCGTAATGACGGGGGCTTTTGCTTTTTTATGTCGAACCCCCGTCAACTAGCTTTTATTGCCCTGCGAGACGTTCACAAGGGAGCTTATGTTGATATTGCTTTAGACCGAGTGCTGCAACTTGTTAATTTACCAGACACTGATCGCCGCCTAGTTACAGAATTAGTCTATGGCTGTGTCAGAAGACAACGGACTCTCGATGTTCTCATCGATCAACTTGGCAAAAAGAAATCTCACCAACAACCGAAAGACCTCCGCACCATCCTGCACTTAGGCTTATACCAACTGTGCTATCAAGAACGAATTCCTGCAAGTGCTGCTGTTAACACCACCGTCCAACTAGCAAAAGAAAACGGCTTTTCCGGACTTACAGGATTTGTTAATGGTCTACTGCGCCACTATCTCAGAACGGTAGGAGAAAATGGGGC
>CAZZXJ010000190.1:0-5262 GCA_964657905.1 uncultured Stigonema sp. | reverse complement strand
AATCCAGTGGAACGCTTGGGTATTGTGTACAGTTTTCCTGACTGGATTATTGAAGTTTGGGTAGAACAACTAGGTTTGGCACAAACAGAGCAACTATGTCAATGGATGAATAAAACTCCAGCGATTGACTTGCGAGTAAACACCCTACGCACATCCTTAGAGGAAGTTGATGCGGCTTTGCAATCTGCTGGTATTTTATCAAAACGTGTTCCTCACCTACCGCAGGCTTTACGATTGATCGGTAGCACTGGTCCAATTCAAAATCTACCTGGTTTCAGCGAGGGATGGTGGACGGTACAAGATAGGAGTGCCCAACTGGTGAGTCATTTGCTCGACCCCCAGAGCAATGAAGTGGTGATTGACACCTGTGCTGCACCAGGAGGTAAAACAACCCATATTGCGGAATTAATGGGGGATGAAGGAAAGATATGGGCTTGCGATCGCACTCCCTCTCGTCTGCGCAAACTCCAAGAAAACGCTCAACGTCTGAAGTTGCAATCTATCCAAATTTGTACTGGCGATAGTCGCAACCTGCCCCAGTTTCAAAACTCTGCTGATCGTGTGTTGCTAGATGCTCCCTGCTCTGGTTTGGGAACTTTGCACCGCCACGCCGATGCTCGGTGGCGACAGACACCAGAAACTGTCCTAGAACTCTCAGTACTTCAGAAAGAATTGATATCACATACGTCAACATTTGTCAAGGATAATGGCGTACTAGTTTATGCTACCTGTACGTTGCATCCTGCTGAAAACGAAGGCGTGATTTTGTCATTTTTAACTGAGCATCCTAATTGGAAAATTGTACCTCCCAATCTTGATTCACCGGAGAGTGCATATTCCACACCCCAAGGCTGGATCAAAGTATGGCCCCATCGACAGGATATGGATGGCTTTTTTATGGTGCGGTTAAAAAAAATTGTTAGTGGTTAGTTGTTAAGATCACAATCAACAATTAACAATTAACAATCAACAACTAACAAAACTGTGAAAAACTTAGTAAAAATCCTGATAGGATCTGCTTGGATTGATGGCACAATCCAGCCAGAAGAACGGCAGTATCTTCGCCAAATAGCTCTAGAAAAAGGTGTGGCTAGCGATCCAGAAATTCAACCTTTGCTATCCGAATTGGTTCCCGTGCAGCCTGCACAGTGCTATGAATGGGTAAAAGAGTATTTAGGCTCCAGCCCCAGAGCAGAAGATTGCCAAAACTTGCTTGAAGCTATTAGTGGCTTAATCTACAGCGATGGTGATGTGGCGATCGAAGAAGCAAGACTCCTGACAAAATTACAACAACTATCTAGCGAGATTGAGTCAACCCAACCCGGTTATAATGCCATTCTCAAACAGATTCAAAAGCTTTACCGTCGTTGGGTTGAAGTTCAGAACTAATACAAATTAGCTAATTGCTAATTGCACCATTAGCAATTAGCAATGAACAATGAGCAACTTATTACTTCGGCTCACCCACACCCGGAGTTTCATCCTTCTCGACCTTGGGTACAACGCTAGGACGCTCTTTGTTTTCCCAGCCAACTGGACGCTTAGAGTTGTACCAAGCAATTGAACCAATCGTGATAGCAGCAATAAAACCACCCACGTAAACAAGAGCAGCTGACCAAGGAAAATGGGGCCCATTTTCCGCTGCTTGCGCTGCTGTTTGCATTAATAAATGCATGAGTATATCCCCCGATTATAAGCAACACTACTTATTAAGACCCTATACAAAGACCGAATCACCCACATCCATCGCTAGAAGGAGGAAATGGGGAAGTGGGGGACAGATCAATTAAAAATTCAAAATTAAAAATTTTTTAATTTTGAATTTTGCATTTTTAATTCTTGTACTCGCTCATCTTCTTGCTATTCAATTCCCACCTGATGAGGTTGGTCTAAGTTTGTCCCGCCAAGACGTATGTTCAGACGATGAAGGCGCTGAGGTAGTGGAGGATTTGTTTGAGGAAGGCGTAGAATGCTGTTGAATGGCTGTAGTTGATGAAGAATTTGTTTCTGCTTGTCGGGAGTGTTGCCGTGAATGAGATGACTCTGAGGAAGATCCTCCAGAACCTGATTCTTCAGTGTGAGATCTATGACTGTGGCTTCTGCCGGATGTAGAGTCTTGGTTTTGTTGTTCGTCAGAGTGTCGCCTTGTGTGTCTTGAAGTTACTTCTTCATGTTGTTGATCCTGATTTTCAAGAGAATCGTGGCTGCTTGTGTGCCTTTCATCTGACCCATCGCCATTCTCATCAGAATTTCTGTGTCGATAATGCTTATCTGATTGGTCGCCATCAGAAGCAGCAGCACCCTTAACAATTCGTTTAGTTTTAACAGGTTCTGCCTTGAGCGTACTTTTGCGACCTTCCAGCTTGGGTCGTGCGGGAAACTTTTCTACAGGCATTCCCTTTACCGCTTTTTTCATAAATTCATGCCAGGTGTAGGCGGCGCTCCCACTGCTACCATCAGTGGGATTATTGTTGTCGTTACCCAGCCAAACACCTGTGACCAGTTGGGGAATGTAGCCAATAAACCATAAATCGCGGGCGTCATCTGTCGTGCCAGTTTTTCCAGCAACGGGTCGATCTAACTGAGCAGCGCGACCAGTACCATCTGTCACTACATTGCGTAGCATCCAGGTCATAATGGCAGCACTATTGGCGTCGATCGCACGGGTTGGCTTGAAATCGGCTGACCAGATCACCTTACCCCCACGGTCGAGGATGCGGCGGATACCATGAACTTCTGCGTGTAACCCATTAGTGGCAAAGCTGCCATAAGCGCTGGTCAACTCCAGCAAATTCACTTCGTTTGAGCCGAGAGCCAAGGAATAGTTTGGATTGAGGTTAGATTTAATCCCCATATCATGGGCGAGTTTGATGGTTGGCTTAAATCCCACATCGATCAACACCTTCACCGCTACTATATTGATTGACTTGGTGAGGGCATTGATCATGTCTATTTGACCGTGGAAGTTTTTACTAAAGTTTTTCGGTTCATAGCCATCCACTTTAAAGGGTTCATCTACGTAAGTATCGTAGGGATTCTTACCACTTGCTATGGCAGCAGCATACACAAACCCTTTAAATGTCGATCCTGGCTGACGCTGTGCCTGGGTAACGCGATTAAACTGGTTCTTACCAAAGTCTTTGCCCCCAACCATTGCCTGAATTTCACCCTTGTGAGGGTCAACGGCTACTATTGCCGCTTGCTTAAAGTTCTCCCAGCGACCTTGATTTCGGAGGGTTTTGGTAATTGCTTCCTCAGCCGCCTTTTGCCAAGTTGGGTTAAGGGAGGTTTCCACCGTTAGACCGCCTGCTTGTAGCACTTTGGGGGAAACATACTTCGGCAATTCTTTCTGGATGTAGCTGATAAAGTAGGGAGATTCTACTTGCCATCGTTTGGGCGGGCTGATTTTAAGGGTGAGCGGTTCGGCGGTTGCTGCCTGTTTTTGGGCGGCGGTAATATATTTATCTTCCAGCATCCGCTGCAACACCAGATTTCGCCGCTGTTTAGCAGCTTGTATATTCACCTTTGGCGAGAAGCGATTGGGGGCGGGAGGTAATGCGGCGATGGTCGCCATTTCCCCCAAGGTGAGTTGATCCACCGATTTACTAAAGTACACTTGCGCCGCATCTGCTACACCATAAGCACCAGAACCCAAATAGACAAGATTTAGATAGCGCTCCAGAATCGCCTCTTTGGGCAATTCCTGCTCGATTTTCTGTGCCAGCCGGGCTTCCTTTACCTTGCGCCAGATTGTGCGCTCTTGTTTGAGGAAGAGAATTCGCGCTAGCTGTTGGGTGATGGTACTACCACCTTCTACGACATTCTGCGATCGCAAGTTATTGAAAACTGCTCTAACTACCCCCTGAGCATCAACTCCACTGTGTTTGTAGAACCTTCTGTCTTCTGAGGCGATAAAAGCTTTTTTCAGATAATCTGGCATTTGCTCCAGCTTTAGTTGTTCTCTGGTAGAATCTCCTTGCTGTTGCAATATACTATTATCAGCGGCTTTAATAGTCAGCGTTTGCTCTCGGGCAACCGCATTCAGTTCGGCTTTGTCTGGCAAACTGCGGTCTATTGACCCGACAAAGTAACTGACGGCAATTATTCCACCGCCCACACCCAAGCAGCCTGCCCAAAACCAATAGCGACGGTAAACTGGTCTGGTGCCGATAAGTTTAGCTATGATCCCGTTCCGGTTCCGTAACTGCTTTTCCTTTACCTGCTGAGTGGGTGGTAAGCTTTCCTCTGTTGATTCCTCATTCTCTTGATGATTATCAGACGGCAATCCCGGGTTTGCCTTGTCAGAGTTACTCAGCTTATTTGATCTTTCCTTAAACCAAGAGGTAAACTTTGCCACGTCTGTTCCTTGCTCCCAGCAGTTGCCACCACACCATCAATAAAATACTCTAATTATTGCACTTGGTTTGTGTTAGTGTACCATCGATTAAAAGATTAATTTAATTCACTGTGAAACAATGTTTTTTAGAATTTAATCAGCCAGTTTTGTTAATATAAATACAGTTTTAAATATCGTTATAAAAAAGCGGACTTTTGAGAGTGTCTCAGAGCCATGACTCAAAAGAGGATTTTCAAAGCCAAATGGGTAGCTTACTAAAGGCTAGTGCGATCGCTCTTGGTAGCAATCTTGGCGATTCTCTTGCAATATTAGAAGCTGCCCTAGAAATTTTAGCACAAACACCAGGTATTAGCTTAAAAAGCCGATCCAGTTGGTACAAAACCAAAGCTGTGGGACCACCACAACCTGATTACCTCAATGGCTGCGCCATATTGCAAGTAGAAATCAAACCGCAGTTGTTGTTAGAAGCTTTGTTACAAATTGAAAGTAAATTTGGGCGGGTTCGGCAAGAACGCTGGGGACCGAGAACGCTGGATTTGGACTTGTTGTTATATGACGACTTAATTTTGGACACACCAAACCTCCAGATACCCCATCCCCGAATGCTGGAGAGAGGTTTTGTGCTAGTACCACTGGCAGAGATCGCCCCTGACTGGATGGAACCAGTTTCGAGGTGTACCATTAAAGAACTACTTAAAAAGGTAGACTGTTCTAGTGTGTACTTAGTGAGTTTAAATTAATAATAACACCGATAAACGCAAAACAAAAGTGTTTAGTGGTGTGTTTGAAGAAGGAGTCAGAAGACAGAAGTCGGGAGTCAGAATCAAATGTAGTGGGATTCAAACCCCAACCAATTGTAGACAACGCTCTTATCCTACGGAGGGTTTCCCTCCTTCAGTACTGGC